>JBIOHA010000124.1:0-7837 GCA_044448625.1 Chitinophagales bacterium
GGGCCTTGCTCTTGTTGTTGTAAGAATTGAAAATTATTTTATTAAAAAGATTGTAGATGTAAACTGATAGCGCTTTATTCAAGAATTTTAATTGTATTAACTAACAAGAAGAAACTATTTCAAATAATTTCTTCACAAAGAAAAACTAAAATGAAAATACTACTGATTACCATTGCTCTATTATGCAATTATGTCATTTATGCTCAGACAGAATCGATAACTTTTACAGCGGGAACCGGAGGAGGAATATTTAATTATATTCCTTTAACTTATTCAACACCGTCGCCACCATTTGTGGCAAGTCTTCCTCTTGGATTCGTTACTCAATCGCAAAATACCTTTTTCGCGGGGCAAGTATCAGGTACAGGGACACCAACATTCAGGGCTTTAAACATTGCTGATGCTCCGTTTTGGGTAAATACAACAGATATTCAGAATTCTATAGGCGGAGCAAAAACATTTACAAGTGATTTAACTGTTTCAGGAACAAACACCAACTTGTTTCTGGCAAATGGGGTTGACGATGATAATCCATCTCTATCATTTACACTCTCTACTACCACAGGATTATATCTTACAACAGGTTCAGATACAAGAATTAATGTAACAGTAGCAGGAAATAAACGGGCACATTTTACTGCCGATGGGTCATTTTCTGTAGCGAATAATCCAGCTTTCACCAATCAACTGGACATTAACATTTCTCATGATTCCTATGAAGGTGTGGAGCCCGAAGATGCCCAGGATGGTGGACTTGGTGTTACAACATATGGTGGTGACCCCGAGATAAAATTATTTACATCTACTTTCACCGGAAGAACATCAAGTGGGACTTTTGATGAACCGGCACAAACCGAAGAAGATCAGGCTATGGCCGAGTTCAGCGGTAAGGGCTGGTGCGAGGATTGTGAAGGCGGAATGGATGGTTTTGAGCCATCGAATAGAGGAGTTTTTGGGGTTTATGCAGCAAATGATCAGATGTCTACCTCACAGGGGGCGTATTGTGCCATTCAAACAACAAAGACCGGAAATTATCCTGTTGGGCAACCTATAAGCGATCATTTCAGTTTTGTTATTGACCCAAATGGCAATGGCGGATTAACGTGGTTGGAGACAGGAGGATTTGGAACATCATTGCCGAGTGGCTGGACAGCCGACGATGATGCAAAATTCTTTTCCATTGAATCGAGCGAACCTTCAAAAGATTTCGGCCTTCTAATTCAAAACGGTGATGCAACAAATGCCGTTCATGGAACAAAAGGGATAAACATATGGTATGACAACAGTGCAAATACTACTTATATTGACAATATCAGAAGCGACGGAACTCCCTATATGATAACCCGCCTTCAAACATTAGGCACCTCAACTACAGCAATCGTAACCAGTTTAACCGGGACAAATTTTGGTGGAGATGTAACGCCTGATAATGTTTTAACTGTAGGCCCTTTCAGTGAATTTCAGATAAGCAGTGCTGGCAAAGTCGTAAAATATAATGGCGTTCCAACAATTGACAATGGTGTTCCATCTGAGATTTATGCCCTAGACCAAAATGGGTTATCAGCATCAGTCATTCCGACGGATCTGATCTCTTCGCTCCCTGCAGATGGTATGTATCGTGTTACGTGGGTAGCTACTGTAACAACAATTGCCACAACCTCATCAACATTGGGGGATTTTCAGATAAAATACACCGATCCTGTTACAGGAACAAGCCAAACAAAAATTACAAATACAGTGAACAATATAACACGTAACGCCGACAATAGTACCCAAACCGCCGTTATTTCTGGTTCTAATGTAATTTTTGCAAAGGGCACAACAGCTCTTAAATATGTTATGGGTTATACAAGCAATCCTGCCCCACCCACAGCCGGGCATATGGTATATAATTTACATGTTAAAGTAGAGGCTTTATAACAATTTCAATTTAAGTGTGAATGATCGAAATTATAGCGACTTATGAGGATCTTAATCAAATGAATTAGAGAATTCTGTTTACTGAGTCAAATAACCTATTTTTTAAATCTAAATTGTATATTTGCACCCGCTTGCCAGCGAGGCAGGCTCTAAAATAAAAACTGAATAAACAATGGCACATCATAAAGCCGCAAAAAAATCGATACGTCAGGCTGAGAAGCGCAATGAACTGAACCGTTACCATGGCAAAACCACCCGTAACGCAATCAAGAAACTAAAGAATACCACCGATGCTGCAGAAGCAAGCAAACTGATACCGGATGTTGTTTCCATGGTCGACAAACTTGCAAAAAGGAAAGTGATCCATAAAAACAAAGCTGCTCACCTCAAATCGCAGCTTATGAAAAAAGCAAAAGCGGCAGCTACAAAATAATTCTGATTTAAAGAACTCTGCCTGGCAGGTTAACCCCGTCAGGCTTTTTTATGCCCAAAATCGAAACCCTGTTACCCGGCTTTTTTTTATTTTTGACATATGAGTGATCCCTTAAATAAAAATTATACCCTCCGTCAATTGGCGGAAGAGGATAGACCCCGTGAAAAACTCCTGCTAAAAGGAAGGCAAAGTTTAAGCAACGCCGAATTAATTGCCATTTTAATTAACAGCGGTAATAAAAAAGAAACTGCAGTTGAATTATCGCAGCGCATTTTACTGGAATATAATAATGATCTCAACGAGCTCGGTAAATTGAACGTTGACAGTTTCCTGAAATTTAAAGGAATTGGTTCTGCAAAAGCGGTTTCCATTGTTGCAGCTTTGGAGCTGGGGCGGCGAAGACAATTATTTGAAGCAGAAAAAAAATCACAGGTAAAAAACAGTTCTGATATATTTGAAATCATTTACCCCCTTATTGCCGATCTACAGCATGAAGAATTTTGGGTAATGTATTTGAACAAGGCCAACAAAATAATTGAAAAGGAAAAAATAAGCGCCGGCGGTTTGTCGGGAACCGTAGTGGATGTTAAGATCATTATAAAGAACGCATTGCAAAAATTAGCTTCAGGAATTATACTGGCTCATAACCACCCATCAGGAAATCTGCAACCAAGTGATGCTGATATTTCTATCACCAGGAAATTAACTGAAGCGGCAAAATTATTTGAGGTATCGGTGCTTGATCATTTAATAATTGGAGACAAAAATTATTACAGCTTTTCTGATAATGGGATCATTTAAAAATTTACATGACAAGTCCGCAATATAAAAAAGCCTATCTATTATACCATGTTTGTGTTTTCTTATGGGGATTCACGGCTGTACTTGGCCGTTTAATAGAGCTGCAGGAAACGGTACTGGTATGGTATCGCATGGGATTAACTTCATTAATTATGCTTGCCATACCAGCATTATGGAGAAGTATTAAACAATTAAACACAAAAACATTTTTCCAGCTTACCGGAATCGGTTTGTTGGTTACCTGCCACTGGATAACATTTTACGGCTCAATTAAGGCGGCAAATATTTCTGTTGCACTAACATGTCTTGCCACAACCTCTCTTTTTGTTTCAATTCTCGAACCCCTAATGTTTGGCAAGAAATTTATCTGGTACGAACTAATTCTGGGTATAATTATAATACCCGCAATTTACCTGGTATTTAAATTTTCCGGGGATTATAGAAACGGAATTATTTTGGGCATGATCTCCACCATATTTGCAACGATATTTTCATTGCTGAATAAAAAGATGATCAGCAAAACAGCTCCGCTGAATATTTCTTTTATTGAGATCGGCACAGGTTTCTTGATATTATCGGCGGTGATGCCTTTTTATTTAGGATCAGTGGAAGAAATAAAATTAATACCGTCATCTGCTGATATCATATATCTTGTTTTACTTGCCGGATTATGTACTGTGGTTCCGTTTACACTCTCACTTTATTCTATGCGACATATCAGTGTATTCACTGCATCAATAACCTTAAACCTCGAACCGGTTTATGGAATCCTGATGGCAATATTTTTTTTCCACGAGAGCAATCATCTTCAGCCAGAATTTTATATCGGCACCATTATGATCCTTGCAGTAGTATTTGTGAACCCTTTTATTCAGAGAAAATTCAGTAATTCGGGTTCCCAGGTAGTTAATATTACAGAATAGCGATTATCGGATATGTGACCTTTGCTTTTTACCCGGGGATAAAATTTTCGTTAAATAGCAATATTTTTACATTACAGATATTTATATTTTTTAATCGATGCCCGAGAAATTATCCGAAAATATGATGCAGTTGACCTCAACAGATTTTGAGTTGTTTTTTCGCATGTCGGTGGATGCAATGCTGATCATTAACTCGGATGGGATATTGCTTGATTGCAACCTTGCTTATGAAAAAATTACCGGGTACAAAAAAGCCGATCTTATTAAAATGGATAGCGGGTGGGGTGTTATCCATGAGGATGATGTTGCCCGCGTTATGGATCAACTCTCAAAAATTAATTCGGGCGAGTCAAACGTCATAGATTTTGAGATAAGAATAAAAACCAGAACCGGGGGAATTAAAATTGTTTCATTTGATTCTTCCATTGATAAAGTAAAAGGATTGATCTACACCATTGGCAGGGATGTTACTGAATTGCGACATCAACAGAATTATTTTGATCAAAGTGAATTCCGCTTACAATTTTTTTTCGATCATGCCCTTGATGGAATGAGCATAATCGTCGACGGGAAATATCATCTGGTGAATAAAGCCTTTCTCAATATTTTCGGTTATGAATCTGAAAAGGAAATTATTGGAAAAGATTTTATTGATTTTATTGACCCTGAAGTGAGGGAAAAAGTTGTAAATATTCTCGAAAACCATTCAACGCAACTTTATAATTCGAAAATTATAAGGAAGGATGGCAGCTTAAGGAATGTTGAAATTACAGGCCGGACGGTTGTTTATCAAAACCAGTTGGTTCGCATTTCTGTGTGGCGTGATCTCGATGAAAGAAAAAAATTGCAGGATAGGATAAATGAAAGTGAGGAACGCTTCAAAGCTGTTTTCCAAAATTCATCACTTGGAATATTATTAGCTGATTACAACGGAAATATAATTGACGCAAATCACACAGTAATTGAACGATTGGGATTTACAGAATCCGAGTTTAAAAAAATGAATCTGGTGGACATCGTTTATGACGATAGCAGGGGAACGGCAATTAATACTTTTAGTGAACTGATAAAAGGTGCTGTTGCAAGAACCTATACAGAAAAGAAATTAAAAAAGAAAAATGGAAATCTTACATGGAGCAGGATAACATGTAACCTGATGCGTGTTTCAGAATCACAAAAGCTGGTGCTCGCATTAATTGAGGACATTGATACACAAAAGCGCAGTGAAAAGGCATTAATTGAAAGTGAGGAAAAATTTCGTGCCGTATATGAAAGTTCACCAATGGGAATATTAATTACCAAAGCCCCCGGAATAATTTATGACCTCAACCCTGCGTTTGCTGAAATGATGGGATATACTGAAGATGAACTAAAGGGGAAAAACCTGCTTGATATTACCCATCCTTCAGATTATCAGAAAACAAAAAAATGGCTTGAAAAAATATATAGCAAAGAAATTTACAATTATATTTCTGAAAAGAGATATTTAAGAAAAGACGGAACTGAATTTTGGGCGAAAGCAGTTGTATCAACAATGAACGACATAAGCGATGAGGTTACGACGGTTTCGATTGTTGAAAATATTGAAAGAAAAAAGAGGACTGAAGATGCGCTCGAGCAAAAAAACCGTGAGCTCACGCAAATCAACCAGGAGTTGGAGCATTTTGCATATGTTGCCTCTCACGATTTACAGGAGCCGCTGCGCACCATAACGAGTTTTATTCAAATACTTGAAAGAAGATATATCAAAAAACTAGATGAAGATGCTGGGCAGTTTATGAGTTATGTTGTTGAAGGAGCGAAACGTATGCAAACTTTGATTCATGATCTTCTTGAATACAGTCGCATCAACAGGTTTAATACAGGCTACGAAAAAGTTGACCTCAATGAAATATTTAACACCATCAACAGGGTTTTAAAAGATAAAATTGAATCGAACGACGCACTCATACTCGCTGAAAATTTACCTACAGTTTATGGCAGCCGTTTGCAATTGACCCAGGTATTTCAAAATCTTGTCGACAATGCAATTAAATTCAGGGCCAAAAAAAGAAAACCCGAGATCATAATTTCAGTAAACGATATCGGTGATAAATGGGAGCTTACTTTCAAAGACAATGGCATCGGCATCAGCCAGGAATATTTCCAAAGGATATTTGTCATTTTCCAGCGGTTGCATACTCCTGACGAATATACCGGAACCGGAATCGGTCTTGCCATTTGTAAAAAAATAATTGAGCGCCATGGCGGAGAAATATGGGTGAACTCAAAAGCTGAAAAGGGAAGTGAATTTCATTTTACGATTGCAAAGAATATTATGGTTCCGATTGGGTGAGGAATGAGGAGTAAGGAATGAGGAGTAAGGAATAAGGAATGAGGAATGGGATTCATTCGCAACTCATAATTCGTGTTTCGTAACTCATAATTTCTTTTAAATTCGGCAATTCGGCAATTTTTTAAATTTGAAAATTCAATTTTAAAGTGACGAGTGGTGAAACACGAATTACGAGTGACGAATAAAAAAAAGGAAAAACCCCAATCACTGCTTATTAAAAAACTTATATCTCACCCAGCTTCTTATCCCAATAAATACAGGAACAAATAATATCATTGAAATAAGCACAAGGAATATAACTGCATTGAGCATTGATCCGAATAGCGGTAAAACTATGAGGCTTAAAGCAGTAAAGATCAATATTCTTGATACGGGCCTGATATAAGATCTGTCCTCTTCTTCCTCTTTCATCACTTTTGATAACCCAACGATCATTAATAATATTATGGATAAGGAAATACAAAACATCCAAAGTATTGTCATGCTCAATTCAGCTTCCATGCTTAACAATAAAACTTTAATACATGCGCCCAAAACCGTTAATGAAGCTAAAAGTGGAAAGTGAAAATAAATAAGTTGCTGAAGATATTTATAACCGGGCTTGGTTTCCTGTTCACTGGTCATATCAAAATATATCGACCATATTAAAAATGCGATCAGGATGGATAGAATAAATGCGATCCACACCCTTGTTTCTTTATTATGCACTTCTGCAATACCTGTTACAATTCCCAAAATACTTTCTGCAAGA
Source organism: Chitinophagales bacterium (assembly GCA_044448625.1). Lineage (GTDB taxonomy): Bacteria > Bacteroidota > Bacteroidia > Chitinophagales > BACL12 > UBA7236. The sequence goes on from JBIOHA010000124.1 coordinate 7,164, forward strand.
ACAATTATGGTAAACAACCCCATACGTTCAACAATTGTTGCTGATGCACTAAAAACCTGTCCGCGTTCTTTTAAAATTCTAACGATTGTTTTGGCGCCGATCAATGGTGGCGTGAGATTAAGCAATAAAGCTACTACCCAAACAATAGTTGCGATTTCATAATTCAGAAAAATTGAAATGATGAGGAGAACAAAAGCAATTGAATAATTAACGGTATAGAAAATATTGAACACCCGGTGCGATGGATCATAAAACCCGACACTCCACCATAAATAGGTAATTAATATCTGGAGCACAGCAAATGCAATTGCGAGACTCTGGTGTTCCCCTTCAAATGCATCGTGAATAGTTATGGCAACTGCAGCAACAGCCAACATTTGCCAAAATGTAAGGAGGCGGGTCCTTATTCCTTCGTTGCCATGAAGATCGTAATACTGGCTGCCGTTTATCCACGACCAAAACACCATCGAAAATAAAATAAACGAATAGCCTAAAGTTTGCCATGTAGGATGATCGGCGAGACCATGTGTTAACTGACTTATTGCCGCAACATAAACAAGATCATAAAACAATTCAAGCCAGCTGATCTTTCTTTCGTGTTTGCGCTCATTAAAATTTTTCGGAGGCCCCCACCATATACTGAATCCTTTTTTTGACATTGGATAACAGAATTA
>JBIOHA010000125.1:0-7785 GCA_044448625.1 Chitinophagales bacterium
GAGGTGTATATGTGTAGAGGTGTATATGTGTTAAAGTGGATGCGGATAGATGTAAATTTGTAAGTGTAGTTATATGGAGGGTTATGTAAGTTCAACCAATTCGCATTTCTCTAAATTTGCTAATCAATATGAACCAACAATATATCAACGGAAACTGGTGCGATGCATTAAACAATAAAACCTGGGAGGTGATAAATCCTGCTACTGAGGAGATCATTTGCACAGTTCCTTATGGTGATGATGCTGATTGTAAAAAAGCAATTGATGCTGCTTCAATGGCATTTGAAAAATGGAGTAGATTATCACCATGGACAAGAAGCGATCTGTTAAAGAAAACTGCTGATATCATCAGAAAAAACATCAATGAATTTGCTAAAGACACAACTGCTGAATCGGGGAAACCGATTGCAGAATCAAAAGGAGAATGGAACACCGCAGCAAATTTATTTGAATGGTTTGCAGAAGAAGGAAAAAGGAGTTACGGCCGGGTGATCCCTTCATCAAAAACAGATAAAAGAATGCAGGTGATCTATCAGCCGATTGGAGTAGTTGGGATAATAACAGCATGGAACTTTCCAGCATACAATCCCGCTAGAGCAATGGCTGCAGCGTTATCCGCCGGATGTGCAATTGTTTTAAAAGCCAGTGAATATACGCCCTTAACTGCCATGCATATTTTCGAAGCGTTGGTAGAAGCAGGTATTCCCGCAGGCGTTGCAAATTTAATTAATGGAGAAGCAGATAAGATCGGAAATGAAATGCTGAATGACCTTGCGGTAAAAAAAATAAGTTTTACAGGAAGCACCAGGGTGGGAAAATTATTAATGGATGGCGCTTCAAGAACAAATACAAAATTGGCACTCGAATTAGGTGGCAATGCACCTGTAATAATTATGGATGATATTGATTTAGAGCAGGTGGCGAAAAGTGCTGTTGCGACTAAATTTCGAAATTGCGGACAGGTATGTATTGCACCACAAAGATTTTTTGTCCACGAAAATATTTACGACAGGTTTGTTTCTTTAATTAACCAGTTTGCATTGGAGCTTAAAATAGGAAATGGTTTGGAAACCTCAACAAGACTTGGACCGATGATCAATAAAAAGCAACAACAACAAGTGCTCGATATAATTGACCAGGCAATCAATGAAGGAAATGAACTTATTAGTGGTGGCGAAGAATCAGGGAAAGGATATTTTATTTCTCCTGCCATAATAAAAGTGAAGAACGAAGCATCCCAATTTATCAATAAAGAAATTTTTGGCCCTGTGTTGCCATTAATTAAATTTTCAACACGAGAAGAAGTAATTGCAAAAGCAAATGCAACGCCGTACGGATTGGCCGCCTATATTTGGACAAACAATTTGAACAACGCGATCTATATAAGTGAACGTCTTGAATTCGGAATGATCGGTATCAATGAATGGGCACCACATGGTACTGAAGCTCCATTCGGTGGTTGGAAGCAAAGTGGAATTGGACATGAAAGTGGAAGCGAAGGATTGTATGAATACCTGGAGAAGAAATTAATTTCGATAGGGAATTTATAACGTGTTCACGTGTTCAAGTGTTTACGTGTTCAAGTGTTTACGTGGATGGTGTATAGGTGTATAGGTGTGTAGGTGTATTGGTGTATATGTGTATACGTTTATGAGTGTATATGTATATGTGTATATGGGTGCGGTACAAACCTATCAGGTTCCCAATCAAAAAAAAGCTTGCGTTTTTTTGATTAACCTGATTGGTTTTAGTGATTTCAATTACCTTGCTATTCGATTTGAAGAGGATTAAATTTGATCAAACTTTATTAATAGACTATAAACATTAAATTTTACGATAACTCCATCTGCTAATCTGCTAATTTGCTAATCAATATGGATCCAGAAATGTATTTCGGTGTACTTTCATTAATTCCACCACTTATAGTAATACTTGTATCCATATTATTGCGATCATCCTTCGAAGGATTATTGATCGGCTGCCTTGCCGGATTTGTTATGATAGATGGTTGGGGATTTTTCGACGGGTTAATTACTTCACTTTATGATGTGATGCGCAGTGACGATACCATTTGGGTCATTCTTGTTTGCGGTTTGTACGGATCAGTGATGGCATTAATGATAAGAAGCGGTGGAGCAAAAAAATTCGGTGAAAGTATGCTGAAATTTATGCATACAAAACGCCAGGCATTAATGGGCACATGGCTGCTGGGATTTTTTGTTTTTATAGATGATTACCTGAGTGCCTTAACCACCGGCATCACCATGCGCACCATTACTGATAAATTTAAAATTCCACGTGAATATCTTGCTTATATCGTTAATACCATGTCGCCACCGGTTTGTGTTATTGTTCCAATTTCTACATGGACAATTTTTATCGGAAACATTTTAGAAAATTCTGGTTTATCTGAAGATGGAAAGGGACTCAATACCTATTTCTCAATTATTCCATTTGTTGCCTATGGCTGGGTCGCTGTTTTCATGGTGCCTTTATTTATTTATGGTATTATCCCCGTTTTTGGAAAAATGAAAAAAGCGATCAAGCGTGCTGAATCAACAGGTGAAATAATTCCAGAAGGACCCAAATTGTCGTCAGTGCATTTTGAAAAATTTCCTGATCTGAAAAAACCAAGATCACGCTATTTTCTTTTACCGCTAATTATTATTTTATTGGCAACCGTTGCTTTCCAGGATTTAAATTCACCCGGAATTGAGATCGATGCATTAAAAGGGGTGATGGTGGGCGTGGCATTTACATTTTTTTATTTTCTCATTTCTAAATTATCGTCAATAAGCCAGTTGACGGAAACTGTTTTTTCGGGATTCAACTCAATGGTATTTGCACTTGCACTGGTGGTAATATCACTTGTGCTAAAAGAAGTGGGCGATAAAATGGGATTGACGGAATTTGTTATTTCATCTGTCTCACCTTATGTGAGCAAGGCCACATTGCCTATGCTGATATTTATTTCACTTTCACTCATATCATTTACCACGGGCTCAAGCTGGGGATTATACATTGTTGCAATTCCCATCGTAATTCCGCTAGCCGAAACTGTTGGTTCAAACGTTTTATTAAATATAGGTGCAATAATCAGTGCCGGCGTTTTTGGCGCCAATGCCTGCTTATATTCCGACGCGACAATTTTAACGGCGCAAAGCACAGAAACACATAATATGCAGCATGGGTTAACGCAGTTGCCTTTTGCATTACTGGCTTTTGGAGTAACTTGTATCGTGTATTTAATTTTGGGATTAATTGTTTGAAATAATGGAAATAAATTCACTTGCCAAAAATTCAAATTAAATTATAAGCATTCATGTTCAAAGAGGTAAAAATTAATAATATTAAAATAGTCCACACAACAGTTGAACATGCTGCGGGCCTCGAGAATTTGCAACATATTGTTTTCCCCCATCTCGCTGAAAATGAAATTTTGCATAAGGATCAATATTTAAAGCATATTGAAATTTTCCGCGAAGGGCAATTGGTTGCGCTCGATGGCGATAAAGTAGTTGGTGGCTCTACAACCATGCGCTATCACTACGACATTGATCACCCTAAACATCATACATTTTCTGAAACTGTCGCCGGAGGTTGGTTAACCAATCACGATCCCAACGGCGAATGGTTATATGGAATTGATGTAAGCGTTCATCCTGATTACAGGGGGCATGGTATTGCAAAAGAATTTTATAAGATACGAAGTGAAATTGCAAAAAACCTTGAATTAAAAGGACAGCTTACCGTAGGGATGTTAAATGGTTATCATAAGTATAAAAATGAATTCACAGTGGATGAATATTATCAAAAAGTAAAAGATCACGAAATATTTGATCCAACGGTTTCTGTTCAGGAGAAGATAGGATTTAAAATAATAGGATTCATGAAAGATTATCTGAATGACCCTACTTGCGGAAATGCAGGAGCGGTGATAGTTATGAAAAATTGAGCCTGTCTGCCGGCGGCACCAGGCAGGCAAAATTGAGCAAGATTGAGCAAGATTGAACAAAATTTGGATCCCGATCTTGATATAAAATTCCTATCTATTAATTAGCCGAAATAAATTTTAAAATTTTGCTCAATTTTGCTCAATTAATAAATTATTCCACGACCTCAATGTCAAAATAAAAATTACCGCTTATGGCAACCATTGATTTAAAAACTCCGATTCCAGGACCTAACTCATTAGCCATTATTGAGCGAAGAAAAAATGCTTTACCAACGGGATTAGCTAAATCAACAGAGGTCGCAATAGCCTCGGCAGAAGGTGGCGTTGTTACCGATGTTGATGGCAATACCCTCCTCGATTTCGCCGGTGGTATCGGCATGATGAATATCGGTCATCGAAATGCAGATGTTGTTAATGCAATGAAAGAACAACTGGATAAATATATTCATATCTGCTCGCTGGTGGCAACACCTGAACCTTATGTGGAATTGGCAGAGTTGATCAACAGTTTAACTCCTGGCAATTTCCCTAAAAAAACAATTCTCGCAAATTCAGGTAGTGAAGCAGTAGAAAATGCGGTAAATATTTCGAGGTATTATACAAAAAGAAATGCGGTTATTTGTTTTGAAGGGGGATATCATGGAAGAACATTGCTCACTTTAAGTTTAACAAGTAAATATGCCTTGTTCAAAAAAGGTTTCGGGCCTTTTGTAAATGATATTTATAAATTACCTGCACCTAATATGTACAGAAAACCCGATCAGTTTACTGATGATGAATATATCTACCATTGTATTAAGCAATTTGAAACAGCGATGGTTTCGCAAGTCGACCCAGATGCAGTTGCTGCAATAATTATTGAACCTGTACAGGGAGAAGGCGGGTTTATTCCAATACCCAAATTATTTTTAGAGAAGTTAAGATCCGTAGCTAATGAACATGGTATTGTTTTAATTTTTGATGAGATACAATGCGGCGCTTCCCGCACCGGAAAATTATTTGCCTGTGAACATTTTAATGTCATTCCCGATATTATTTGCATGGCCAAATCAATTGGGGGAGGAATGCCTATCAGCGCAACATGTGGTAAAGCGGAAATAATGGATTCGGTGCATTTGGGTGGATTGGGAGGAACCTACGGAGGAAATCCTGTTGCCTGTGTTGCAGCAATTGCAGCGTTAAAAATATTATCCTCTGCACCATTTTTGGAACGGGTAAATGCAGTGGGAAAAATAATTTCAGATGAACTCAATACCTGGAAATCAAAATATAATTGTATCGGTGATGTGCGTGGTTTGGGTGCAATGCGCCTCATCGAATTTGTTAAAAACAGAAATACAAAAGAACCAGATGTAGAAATTGCGATGGCAATAATAAAAGAGGCTGTATCAAATGGCATTATTTTAATTCGTGCCGGATTGTTTTCAAATTGTATCCGTTTGCTACCGCCGGTGGTGATGACGGAGGAACAATTAATGGAGGGATTGGCTGTGTTGGAAAATGCGATCAAAAAAAATATTTAGCCGCTACGCGGCAAGGAGCTGGGGAGTGCGATTTGGAGGTACCAATATTTTGCCACTACGTGGCGATAGCGTTCACCAGGATCTGGGATGTTACCAATATTTTGCCACTACGTGGCACTTTGTTACCAACTATAAACTTGCCTAACATCAATATCCAAGTCGCGTAGCGACTCGCCGCTACACGTCAATTGTGCACAGGCATTTATTGCCATTCATTTCCCAGCAAAACATCAATATCCAAGTCGCGTAGCGACGACATATTGGTAAGCCCCGATGGGCCACCCCCAACAAAAAACTTGTCGCAACGCGACAAGTTTTTTGTGCCAAAGTTTGATAACAACTTGCTTGAGGTCAATAAAAATCCTACAAGAATAAAAGTTCATCCCTATATTTGTTTGATTACATTTTTGCTAACCTTAAAAACAAAAAAATGGGAAATACCTATACCCAAATTCATCTACAATTGATTTTTGCAGTGAAGTACAGGGCTGCATTGATTGCTCCGTCATGGAAATTGGAATTATATAAATACATTTCAAAGATCATTACCGAGAACAAACATAAACTGATAATCATAAACGGAGTTCCAGATCATCTGCACATCCTGATCGGGATGCGACCTCATCAGGCACTTTCAAAATTGCTGCAGGAAATAAAAGGCGATTCATCCAAATGGATAAATGATTCCTGCAAAACTGAAAGGCATTTTAACTGGCAGGATGGATTTGGTGCATTTTCATATAGCAAATCTGATTTGCCCAACGTAATTAATTATATAAAAAACCAAGAGCAACATCATAAAAAAATTTCCTTTATTGAAGAATACAAGGAATTCCTGGATAGATTTGAAGTGGATTATGATGAACGATATTTATTGGGCCATCCGGAATGATCATTAATCAATCATATAAATAATTAATGGCGGAAATAATTTTATGTAATGGCATAGTGTTAACCCAGGATAAAAAAAATCCCCACGCAACAGCCATTGCTATAAAGGATGGAAAATTTTTTGCAATAGGTAATGATGATGTTCTTCTGCTAAAGGATGCGCAAACAGCGATCGTCGATCTCAATAATAAAATAGTAATTCCGGGATTTAACGATGCACATATCCATATCTGGAAAGTGGGTAATATGCTTGCATATATGCTCGACCTTCGGGAGGTTAAAAGCATAGAAGAAATGCTGGATAAATTAAATGATCATATTCATGCGCATCCGGAATTGGAATGGATACAGGCAAGGGGATTCAATGAAGCAAATTTCAAAGACAAACGATTTCCAAATAAAAATGACCTCGATACGATCTCAACAACAAAACCTATTTGCGTAACCAGGGTTTGTGCGCACCAGATTGTTGTTAATTCAAAAGCATTGGAAATTGCGGGAATTAATTCAGCAACACCGACTCCCGCAGGAGGTGAAATTAAAAAATTGAACAATGGTGAATTAGGAGGCCATTTTACAGAAACAGCTACAGGCTTAATATTAAGTAAGATACCAAAATATAATGCAGCACAATACCGCGAAATGATTTTGGCGGCACAGGACGAATTAATTAAATACGGGATAACTTCCGCAACCGATCCTGCAGTTGAAAAGGACATCATCGACGTATACAAACAAATGGATCGCAATGGCGAACTGAAGATCCGGGTCAACTTATTCCCGATCAGGGTGCCCGACGGTGCAAATAAAATTTATCCGCTGCCCGAAAAATATTCATCTCCCCATTTAAAGATCGATACGGTTAAATTTTTTGCCGATGGTGGTATCAGCGGTAAAACTGCAGCACTGAAAAAAACATATAAAAATTCAAATGAGCATGGTGTATTGAGATTGGACAAAGAATTGTTTCTCCTTCTCGCAAAGGAAACACAGGATGCCGGTTTCAGAATTGCGACCCATGCGATAGGTGATGCGGCAATTGAAATGGTGCTTGATGTGTACAAAAGAATTAATGAATTTAACGCACAATATATTAATCACCGAATCGAACATTTGGGTCTGCCAACCGGTGATGATCTGCAGTTAATGAAAAAATTAAATGTAAGCGCTGTTATGCAACCTGTATTTATTTATGAATTGGGGAAAAATTTTCGGGAATATGTTGATGATGATTATTTGGATTATTTATATCCATTACGAAGGGTAATGGATGCGGGCATAAATTTGTCGCTTTCAACCGATGCCCCTGTTGTTAAAAATTTTGATCCTTTGGGAAACATCAGGTCAGCGATGGAAAGATTAGATAACGATGGATTCTCAATTGCACCGAATGAGAAAATTACTTTTGAAGAAGCA
>JBIOHA010000126.1:0-7785 GCA_044448625.1 Chitinophagales bacterium
AATATTATAAATTTCCGAATTATTTTGAAATAACAGGTAGCCCGGTGTTTACAGTTATCACTTCAAATATTTTACCTGTTGCTGATTTTTCATATTATGCATCCGGTGGAAATACAATAAAATTTAATGGGATTTTATCTTCAGATGCCGACCCCGGTGTTACAACGCCTTCACAGGGAAATGGTATTGCGGGTTATAGTTGGAGTTTTGGCGATGGGACTACCGCAACGGGAATGAATCCGGTGCATGTTTATATTTCGCCGGGGACATATTCCACCACGCTAACGGTGTACGACAGCCAGGGAAAAACTGCTTCTGTGTCAAAAAATATTTATGTTGCAGCAGCGAATTATGAAAACTGTTTATTGAATTCAGGTTTTGAAACAGGCGGATTTATTGTTGCATCGAATACGAACAGCTCGCGATTGAATGTGAATGCAGGGTGGTTGCAAAAAGCAAACTGGCAAATTGTTGATGGCAAAGCGGAAATTTATTCCAGCGATAAATGGTATCGCCCGCTAATACAGATCAATAAAAATGATAAAGCCCTGCGGGGAACAGTTGAATTTTCCTTCCAGGGAAAAAATGTTGGCGCCGGTGCAACAGGTAATGATCTGATTTGTGAGATATATGGAGTGAACGGAGAATTTAAAGACGTGAATGTTATCACACTCAACAATATCCAAAAATGGAATAATAATGATGCGACATTTTCTTCAACCTTGTTATTGAGTCACAATTATGGATTGGCGAATTATAACTGGCAAACTTTTACAGAGAATATCAATTTCGGCAGTGGTTATGAATATATTATTATTAAATTCTATTCAAAGGGAATAAAGACAGGGCCGGATGAAGAACAGGGTGTTGACAATATTTGTTTGCCCTGCAACTGCCAGATCCCAACACATTTATTTGAAGATGAGCTCACCTCTTCGCATGCCATGCTGATTTGGGATAATATGGGCAGCAATCAATACCAGGTGCAATATAAAACAACCACCGGTGCAACATGGACGACAGTTACAGTTGAAAATACTTTTCTCGAATTAAATGCTTTAACTGCAAATACTTCCTATACGTGGAAAGTAAAAGCGTTTTGCGATGGAGTATGGACCTTATTTTCCGCAGATAAAATATTTATTACACCTTCTGCTGGAACAGCATGTACTTCACCAAATGTATTATCAACATCGCTCATCACTGCAAATAAAGCAACACTTAACTGGAATGCAGTACCGGGAGCAATACAATACCAGGTTTCTTATAAAAAGTTAACAGCTGCAACCTGGACTGATGTATTTACAACATCTAATTCAATACAGCTTACCGGCTTACTTGCAATAACTCCTTATCAATGGAAAGTAAAAACCCAATGTGCCGGAGGATGGAAAGATTATACCACCACCTTGAATTTTACTACTTTATTGCTGAAAGAAGAAAATGAATTGACGCAACTGGAAAATATATCCATATTCCCTAATCCTGTTAGTGATGCAATAAATATTTCATTTAATAATGCTCAGTCGACAATACTTACAATTAAAATACTTGATCTTATGGGAAGGGTGGTTGAAGAAAGACCGGTAGCAGTGGAAAATGGGGAAACTCATTTGCAAATAAACGCCAGTTCATTGCCTGCAGGGGTTTACATAATTATGGTTAGTGAGGAGTATTCGGTGTTATACGCCGAAAAGTTTATCAAACAATGATCAATATCGGGATGCTTTCTATTTCAGATAGGAAGATATTCCATGAATAACGTTCCGGCCTGGCAGAATTAAAAACCTGCCAGGTTTTTTATAGCAAGGCACTGTGACGTGTGTAATATTTCCACAGATGGATTTTAAGACATTTATTGAAACTATTGATATAACAGGGTTTTGGTTGCTGGCTTGCAATTTGAAATCATGTTAAAAAAGAAATTTATGAAAAAGCTCGCTCTATTGATTGTTATCCTTTGCTCGTTACAGTTTGCATTTTCTCAAACTGCCGGAGATGCATTAGGAATCAGGTTTGGAGGCAGTGATGGTGTATCTGCAGAAATTTCTTATCAGAATTTTATTGGTGGGAATAATCGCCTTGAATTTGATCTCGGTTTTATTGATGCCGGCTGGTATGATGGTTTTAAATTTTCACTATTATATCATTGGGTTGGAAATATCGACAATGGATTGTATTGGTATGTTGGTGCCGGTGGTTCTATAGGTGCCTGGGATGTTAATGATAATGGACCGGGCTGGGATGATGACCACGGCCCATGGTGGAGTGATAGCGATTACGACAGGAATGACGGCGTATTTTTAGATGCCGACGGCCAACTGGGAATTGAATATTATTTCAATATACCCCTCCAGATAAGTTTAGATATTCGCCCTGAATTTGGTTTAGTGAATGATGACTTTGATATGGGCTATGGCCTTGGATTAAGATATGTTTTTGGTGCAGACTAATAAGCCATTTTACAAGTATAAATCCGCAGATGTTGGAAATTAACTTCGTCTGTGGATTTTTTTTATGTAATCTCCATAAATATTAAAGGACTTTATAATTTTACCAGTCTTTCAACGGTAAATATTTTTTCTGAGCCGGCTTTCAAAAAATAAATTCCCGCCGCCAGCTGACTGATATCCAATTCGATTACGGAACCATTCAATTCATCTGTCATTAAAATATTTCCTGATAGATCGAGCAACTCAATATTGATTGAAGTAACATCGGAATAAATAAATATTTTTTCTGTTGCGGGGTTAGGATAAATTTGAATGAATAAATTATCACCAATTGTTTCATTCATTGAATTTGCTACGCAGTCTACAACATCCTCAAGATAACTATTGCGTTCATCAACAAATGATCGCAATCCGTAAATGGTACTTGCCATAGGACCTCCGCTAATGATGTCAGATTCTATATTTTCATCAAACTCTGCGTCTGAATACATTTTATTATCGTCGCCATAAACGTATGATTGAATGAGATACTGCAAGTCATCGATTATTGGGTCGAGATAATCTGAGGTAAAATAATTGTTTTTTATTTCGCAGTACCAATCGTCATAAATTGCCCGAGTACCTGCAATGCTCACAATTCTTTCGAGCAATGGCCGGTTCAGGCCAAAATATCCTGGTTCCAACTCAATAAGGTCGACACCTCCAGCTCCGCCCATGCCCCCACTATATGAACCGAATGCTTCATTACAATCCCATTTTATCCATTCCCATAAACCTGTATTGCCATTATGATAGATATAATAATTTCTTGCGGAGTTGGTATAACTGTCGAGGTTAGAAAATAAATTATCAATTACAAGGCTTTTGATTAATTCATCGCGGTCAAAATAATAGCTTAATGAATCAGCAAACACTTCATCAGTTGAATTATTAATAAATCTGGTAAGGTCCATGAGATCGGTCCAGTTATTTTCTGTTGAATTATTTTCGAGGCTGTACCTATTTTGATAAGCAATTGTATCGGTACCATAATATTTCAAGTCGGCATAATAGGTTCCGCCACCAAAGGCCGCTCCCGCTTTAAAAAGGTTTTCTGATTTATTATCAAAATGTGTTTTTAGAAAATCATCATCCACCTGTTCAACAACATTATAAAATCCCCAATAGATATCATTCATATAAATTTCAGCATAGTTACATCTTGGAGCATGAACACCGGCTGCTGTGCTGAGATCATACACGATCTTTTCACGCATGAAAGTGGGATCTTTAAAACAGTTGTTGAAATTCAATTTATTTAAACCGTCATAATCCAGGCTATCAAAATAACGGTTGAAATCGATCTTGAAAGATTTTTTATCGCCGGGATGACCATAACTTGAATTCCCCTTCAACCTTATTCCAATTTCATTAAATGTATAAATGCCGGTATTATCAGTAATGGTAACATCTGCCTTCATATAAGTTTCGGTAGTATAATTCGCTACAAGGCTATCCCAAAATGACGGCTGGGAAAATTGAAGTTCCACTTTAAGCACCTGGTTCTCAGAAAATATCTGGTCGCCATTGGTTTGTGAGAAAGTAATTATTGCAGATAAAAACAGAACAAGTAAAAGGGGTAATCGCATATGTTTTTTGGTTTGGACTCTGGTTTTCATCCAGGGTTTAAAGCGGGTCAAATTTAATTAGTTACAATTCAAATGCTGTCAATGATACCCATTGCTTTACCAAGGCTATCTAAACCCTCTTCAATTTTATCGAGTTCTTTGTCAGAATTTTTATAGATATCCTCCTGCACAGTAAGTAAAGAAACCTGAAGCCTGATGGTGGCTACTGATATTTTATGCTGCTGCGCTTCTGATATCTCTTTCGTTCCGATACTGTCAATTGTTTCACCAATCTCCATCCCTAATTTATTAATTGCATCACGGTTTTTATCCACGCCATCCGTTACCAGGTCTTCATACTGATCAACCAAAATTATATATTCGTCGATCAATTTATCTGTTTCGCTTTTACATCCCGAAAGAATTAAGATGAGGATTACAGGAATAAACGATCTCAGTTGTGTAAGTTTCATTCCATAAAGGTAAGATAGCTGATCGAATAGTGCGCATCCCCGGATCAAGCCGAACCTGAGGCATAAGTTACATAGGGCACCAAAGCAAGGGAGGTGATCATAAATAATTCTCCGCCACCTTCACTGGAAAAATCAAAATTACTTTCGCCGCTTATCAATAAAAAGTCATCAGTATGCAGCATATTATTTTCGAATTTAATATCGCCTTCAATTAAATAAAGAGAATGAATGTCAGCGGAATCTAAATTTAACAGATGGGCTCCGGGTTTAAATTTTATCATTTGAATTGTGGTTCCCGGTGTTTGCATTTCCACAGGTGCATTTTCTCCCTTGAATGTGGTAATGGTAAATCCATTTTTTTCTGTGACGGGAAAATCACCTGATCTATAATCATTATAGCTTGCGGGCTGATTTAATGAACTTGCAATATTCGGATCAAACCAGATCTGAAAAATATGTGACCCTTCAATTAATTTCTCCGCATGGCTTATTCCATTCCCTGCCCTGATGATCTGGACATCCCCCGCATGTAATGGCATCCATGTTTGATTTTTTGTATCGTAATGTTCGATCTCCCCTTTTAATACAAACGACATGATCTCAAATGCTTTATGTGGATGCAGGCCGATGGTGCTGGTTTTATTTGCCCATGCATGCGCCCAATAAAATATAGTGGAATAAGGCTGTAATTTAGATCTATCTGGTGAAGACTGCACGGGCTTATTCTCCACGATCTCTCCATTATTAAATCCACCTTTGATCTGTTTTTCGAGAGGAAAAATTTTAACTGCCATAAAATTTAATTTATCAAACTTACAATTTAACCTGGGAAAAGGTTCGGCTATACTGGCGAGAAAATTTATCCCTGCAATAATTATTTCATTTTAAATTAGCGGGATGAAAAATTCAAAAACCTGCCCTAAATGCAATGGCACCGAAATCTATACAAATAATGGGCTTGCACCACGTGGTGATCGCTGTTCCATTCCGATAACAGGATGGAGAAGTTTTGTTGTTTCGGCATATGTTTGTTTGCGCTGCGGTTTTGTAGAAGAATATATGGCTGATGGCGAATTGAACGATGCAAAACTGCTGGATAAACTTAAATCGGAGTGGAACAGGGCATGAGTTTATGATCTTCCAATATGTTGCGCTGCTATAAAGGCAGTGGTCCATGCCGATTGGAAATTAAATCCGCCGGTAATTGCATCAATATTCAGCACCTCTCCGGCAAAGTATAAATTATTGTGCAATTTGCTCTGCATGGTTTTGAAATCTACCTCATTTAATTCAACGCCACCACAGGTAACGAATTCATCTTTGAAATTACTTTTTCCCTGCACATTAAAAATGGATTGCGTAAATGTTTGTGCAAGCAACTGCATTTTATCTTTCGATATATCAGCCCAATTTAATGAAGGTGAAATTCCAACGAATTCGCATAATGATTTGTGCAATCGTGATGGTATGTTTTCAATACTGGTATTGTGGATCAATTTTTTAGGTGATGAAATTTTTAATGATTGAAGCAATTGATAGCAAGCTGCAAATTCATAACCGGGTATGAAATTTACTTTCAATTTGAAATTATAATTGAGCGCATGCAACTCCCGGGCGGCCCAGGCCGATAGTTTTAAAACCGCGGGGCCGCTCAAACCCCAATGCGTAATAAGCAACGGACCGTCGGTTTTTATTTTAGTGTTTTCAATTGAACAAATTACATCGGGAATGCTCACTCCCATTAATCCTTCCAACCTATTGTCCTGAATATTAAAAGTGAACAACGAAGCAACAGGTGGAACAATGGTATGTTCCAGAGCGGATATACAATTCCATATCTGGTTGCTGCTTCCGCTTGCGATCAATAAATAATCACAATCAAATATTTCTTTATTTAAAAACGTGAGTTGCCATTTATCATTTGCTTTTTGAATATCCTGCACGCCTGTTTGTAGATGTAGATGAATATTATTTTCATGCGATGCGGATAAAAAACAATCAATAATAGTTTGTGATGAATTGGAACGGGGAAACATTCTGCCATCTTCTTCTGCCTGGATGCTGACATTTTTATTTTCAAACCATTCAACAGTGTCAGCAGGATTAAAGATGTGGAACGGCCCCAGTAATTCTTTTGCGCCTCGCGGGTAATTTTTAATTAATTCGGCTGGTTCAAAGCATGCATTGGTGACGTTGCATCTTCCGCCACCGGAAATTTTTACTTTGCTTAAAAACTGTGCAGCTTTTTCGAATATATGTATCTCGATCTCAGGATTCAATTCAGCAACATTTAGCGCTGCAAAAAACGCTGCTGCTCCTCCGCCAATAATTCCTAATTTTTTTTGCACGGGTTATGAAAATTAGCAGATTAGCAAATGGTGGATACACATATACACCTACACACTTCCACACCCACTTGAACACGTTAACACCTGAACACGTGAACACGTTAGTTATACATTCTTCAACTCCGCTATCAATTTCTCGAGCGTCGCTTTTGCATCTCCAAACAGCATCCTTGTTTTCGGATCGTAGAATAATTCGTTTTCGATGCCTGCATAACCTTTTGCCATCGAACGTTTCATTACGATAATATTTTTTGCGGTGTTGGCTTTAATTATCGGCATTCCATAAATTGGTGACGAGGGATCTGTTTCCGCTGCAGGATTCACCACATCATTTGCGCCGATAACAATAACAACATCCGTATTAGGCAACTGCGGATTTATATCATCCATCTCCTTTAATTTGGGATAAGGCACATCGGCTTCTGCGAGCAACACATTCATATGTCCTGGCATACGGCCTGCAACGGGGTGAATGGCAAAATTAACTTCAACACCTTTTTCTTCAAGCACCTTCTCAAATTCATGGCAGGTATGCTGCGCCTGCGCAACTGCCAATCCATAACCTGGAATGATTGTTACCCGTTGAGCATATGCACATAATATCGCTGCATCGGTCACACTAATTTCTTTTATTGCTAATCCTTCCGTTGATTTTGCCGGTCCGCCGCTGGTGCTAAATGCACCGATCACCACGTTCCATAAACTTCGGTTCATGGCACGACACATTAATATGGTGAGAATTGTTCCTGCGCTTCCTACTAGAATTCCTCCCGTTAGCATTACCTGGTTATCATATAAAAATCCGCCAAAGGCTGCAGCAACCCCGGTAAATGAATTCAATAAAGAAATTACAACGGGCATATCAGCACCGCCGATTGGCAACACAAATAAAACTCCATATAAT
>JBIOHA010000127.1:0-7759 GCA_044448625.1 Chitinophagales bacterium
AGGTAAATGTAACCTACATGGTTGATATCACCGACTACGTTACAGCAGGAAATGTTGTTGGAGTTGGTGGAATCAGAATCGGTGGTGACTTTGTTGCAACTGCCGGAACGAATGGTGTTGCCCCTATGCCTGCCTGGGTACCTTCAGATCCAGCTTGCGCAATGGTAGATCTTGGTTCAAATGTTTGGAGCATAACAGTTACTTATCCTATTACTTCAATTGGAGCTCAGCAACTTTACAAATTCGTTAATAACGATTGGGGAACAAATGAAGGAACAGATACACTAAACACCATTGGCGCTGATGGTTGCGGTTTAGATGATGGCGGTGGAAACGTAAACCGTACCCTGGTCATCCCTGATGCCGACCTTATGTTACTATATTGCTGGGATCGTTGTTACCAATGCGATGGCAGCGACCCTGATGTTACAGTTGGTATAATTGAAACACCAGCTAATTTGGGTGATGTTGCAATTACTCCAAATCCGGTTTCAAATACTGCTGAAATTAATTTCACATTGCAAAATGCAAGTGAAGTAAACGTAAGTATATTCAACCTGATGGGTGAGGAAGTTAAAACCATCATGAATTCAACAGAAACTTCGGGTTTCCATAATTATTCTATTGATGTAAGTTCACTTCCATCGGGAAATTATGTTTACCGTGTTGTTGCTGGTGAAGCTGTTACTTCAGGTAATATCGTTAAATTATAATTTAAAATTAAAATCATAAAAAGCCCGCTCAATTAAAAGAGCGGGCTTTTTAAATGAGTGATGAGTGATGAGTGATGAGTAATGAGTAATGAATGATGAGTTTGAGTTCTTGGATTTGATTTAAACTCTTTTCCTCCATATCAAAAAAAAAGATTTAAATTAACTCTGTATGCCTTTGCGCCCATCTGTGTTTAAAATATCTCTGTACCTTTTGTTTTTAAAATTTCTTTGCGCTTCTTTGTGCCCCCTCTGTGCTTTAAAAAACTCTCTGCTTAATTACTTTTCCCGGAGCGCCATTTTATACGCTTTCTCATAATTCACCGCCAGGTTACTCCAATCAAAATTTTCTGCATAGCTCTCCACCGTATTCCTCAATATGATCCTTTCCCTTCGTGTTAGTTGCACAAAGCTGAACATGGTTTCCATCAACTCATCTGCGCTTTCATCAAAAGTTTTATTTTTTCTTTTAATTATATATATCCCTTTATCATCCAGGTTGCGAAATTTTGTCTGACAATAATTTCCAAATCCGCTCAGGTCGCTGGTTATTGCCGGAACACCCCGAGCTACACATTCTAGTGGTGTATATCCCCATGGCTCATAATAACTTGGAAATACACCCAAATGACATCCTCTTACAAATTGCGGGTATTCCATTCCGAATAACGGTGATGTTGCTGCAACAAAATCAGGATGATAAACCATTTTTACTTTATCACCGGGTTTATTTATTAGATCATGGCTCCTGAGGTATCCCAATATTTCGTCACCTGCATCATTTTTTAAATTATGCGTAACAACAATTGGCCAGAAATCGGATTTCCAACTTTGTATTTGTTTGCGGTATCGGAATTTCCAGTAATCATCAATAAAATCATTTAATTCAGGAACATTAGGATCGACATTCGTTGCTGCTGCCTTAAATAATTTTTCTCTCACCTGCTTCAGCATTTCCTCGCAAGTAGCACGAATATCCTCCATTGCAGCACGTGCATGTAAAACAAGCGGGTTGATTGTTTCAAAAGGTCGCTTGGTGATAAAAAACATTACAACGGTTTTTTCCGTCTTTTCTTTTTTCATTCTTTCATTCAGGCGCCTTAAAGCTTCAAGTGTGAGGTCGTACCCTTTATTGTGGAATTCATATCTTCCGGAAGTAAAAAAATAAACCGTTTTATCAAGATCAAAAGTATAGGAATGAAAAAAGTGCGACATTACAAATTGATCGATCTTATTTCTGAATTGCCCATGCAGGTTTTGTAATTCGTGTGTTGCAAGAAATTGTGGTAAACTAATCCCGTTGGGCAATATCATATCTGGTTTTCGGCCCAATAAAAATTCACATTCTTTTCCGGTAATATCACTCACGGTGGTAAATATATCAGCATCATTTGCCGCCATTCTTTCCAAACGCGTTTGAGGCTCAATATAAAATTTCTGCGACATCTGCACCCAGTCGTAATTGCTTAAATTCTTATAAAAATTTTCATCATTTCCAGCTATATATCTTCCCAGCAATGTTGCATGCGTAGTGAAAACAGTTTTTATTTTGAGCTTATCCTTTTTAATTGCGCCTATCGGCATCCCTGTCATCCACTCGTGAAAATGGGCAATTATATTATTTCCCTTTGCATTTTCTTCCAGTGTAATAAATAATTCAGTAACGAGGTATCCGAAAGCGATCACTTGTTGAAAAAGATCGTCTGCATTGAAAATATTTATTTTGTGATCATGCAATAATTTAGTGCGGATATCTTTTAATTTTTCGAATGCCTGCGCAGGTGGAAGCAGAATAACTTTTGGTTTACCATCGGTGAGCCATCTGCCATAATATATTTCAAATCCTTTTGCTCGCATATCGACCACGCATTTTCCAAATTCATCGTCATAATCAAATACCTCCTCAAATTCTGCAGGCAGTTTTGTTGATAGCAACGGACCGATCATGCAGTATTGTCCTCCCCATTTATCAATTATTTCAGGCACCTTACTCCTTACTACGGTATAAATTCCCCCCACCTGGTTGCAAACCTCCCAGGCCGTTTCCACCAGAAGTGGTGCATATAAGCTTGTTTTATCTGGCATGTGGTAAAGTTAAAAAAAGAAGTGTGAAAGAATTGCGAAGTGCGGAATGACCAAAATTGCGAAATGGAAAAACTGCACGGTAAAGAAAGACAAGCATTGATTTGAGTTACAGTCGGTAGAACGTACTGCTTTAGAAGGGGAATTCATCAGAATTGAAAATTACTTCTCTCCCACAGAAACCGAATCAACAAATCCTTCCATTGTTTCGAGCACATCATCAATGAGATCTTTGTTTGCAACGTTCAATGTATGCTCATCATAATTAAAATCAATTTTCCATTCTTCCTTAATGCTGAGCAATAATATTTTCATATGTGAAGTATCGAGCGAGCTAGAAATAAAAACGAACGCAGAATCATTTTCTATTTCCGTTTTTTCTTTCTCCACCTTATATTCATAGCGGGTAGGCTCTTTTTCCTCCACAAATTGGAGGGCACCTTCAATAAATTTAAAATCGTTGCGCAATTTTTCGCGACTGGCTTCAGTTACCAATAATTCCGCTTTTTCAAGGTCATGATCATTATACAACAAGTTGAAAAAAGAAAGCGTGACCTCTTCCGGTGATGATTTTTTTGATGCGCAAGAAGAGAGGACAATAACAAGCGTAACAATGAAAGTAGGGATGAGGTAACCGGAGTTCTTTTTCATAAGCCTGCAATGTTTTACAAAATAAGAAAACGGTATTAACAATATATAGCAGATTCGGGATTTTAGGTTAATTTAACATATTAGCTGGAATCAGGAACCAAGTGCCCAGTCCGCAGGACCCTGTGGGGAATCAAGAATCGGGTATGCAAAAAAACCGCTCTGTTTCCAAAGCGGTTTAATTTTTTAAGTGGTCAAATTTTTAACTACATCCCAAACTTTCTCCTGAAATAATTATCATGCAGCAATATCGTCTATATGTAACACCTTTTTAATCCCTTCAGTAGATATCAGGTCGTGAGTATCAACAGATTCAACTCCTAATGTTGAGCCGTCAGCTGCAAAGAATTCTATTTCATAACCCCGCCCGCCATCGTAAATCATTACTACGGTGCCAATATCGCCCTTCACGAAAATTGTTCCTGGCAAATCCCTGATTAATACTATTCGGTCAAATTCCTTTATCATTTTAAATTGGATAACAGGTAACAAATTTAATGCTATTTTCATTTTCTAATATCCAAACAGACCTGATTTTTAATTGTGTTGAATCAGGTGCCGTGATTTTACCATCAACAATCATTTTTAATCCAAACTTTGTGTTTTTATAAACTGCCGTATTATTTTCAAAATGTACAATTGTTCTATCAGTTGGTTTGGTTTTTCAATTGAAAATCCATGCATTATGAAAAATTTCGCCTTTGATGAACCGTCTTTATGATTTTCGTTTAATAAATATTTGATTATTTTATTCTCGTCAATTACTTTTTTACTATTTTGTTTCATTGTTGTAATTTGTGGTATCTAAAACCCACAACTTTATAAATCTCAATAATTCTCTCTCAATATCTATCATCTTATCCTGTTATTTAATTTTTAACTACATCCCAAACTTTCTCCGCAATTCAAACATTTATAACAAGTGCCGTTGCGTATTGTAGTATGTCCACATTTAGGACAAGGAGGCGCATCACCCATTAATGATTTATTTGCTGCTTCACTGGCATCAACAATTTCATATTTCTCGGAAGTTGCTTTTTTAACTTCTTTTTTTGTTTGTTTTTCAGCTATTGGCTCAGTAACAGGATAATTACCGGTTGCCTCTGTTGAGATATCCTGTGTTGATACTTCCCGTTGTTCCATTTCTTCAGGTGCTATATGCACAAGATCTGTCCTGTTTAAATATTCGAAAGCCAATAAACGGAATACATAATCAACAATTGAAGTACTGAATTTAATATTCGGATGATCAACCGGTCCGCTTGGTTCAAACCTGGTGAAGGTAAATTTATCTGTGTATTCTTCCAGCGGAACACCGTATTGCAATCCAATAGAAACTGCTATTGCAAAACAATTGAGCAGCGAGCGGAATGATGCACCTTCTTTATGCATATCAATGAATATCTCACCTAATGTTTGATCTTCATATTCACCCGTTCTAACAAATATTGTTTGTCCGCCGATCTTTGATTTTTGTGTAAACCCCGATCTTTTATGCGGTAATTTTTTTCTTTCAACAACTCTCGATAATTGGCGTTTAAATATTGTATCGGTTGACGACATGATAATTGAACGTGCAGCTTCCAATACTTCTTCAGATGTCCAAACATGTTTTGGCGCATCTGCGGCAGTTTCTTTTGTATCGCTTTTTGTTGAGAGTGGTTGTGATAATTTCGAACCATCGCGATACAATGCATTTGCTTTTAATCCCAATTGCCAGCTCATTAAATAACAGCTTTCAATATCTTCAATAGTTGCTTCATTGGGAAGATTAATTGTTTTTGAAATAGCACCTGAAATAAATGGCTGAACAGCGCCCATCATTCTGATATGTCCGTGCTGATGAATAAACCTTTCACCGATCTTTCCGCATTTATTTGCGCAATCAAAAACTGAATAATGTTTTTCCTGCAACAGCGGAGCACCTTCAATGGTCATTGTTCCGCAAATATGATCGTTTGCTAATTCAATTTGTTCTTTGGTAAATCCAAGCGCACGCAATAAATTAAATCCGGGTTCCATATAATGTTCGCTGCCATAACCCAGACGTTCCATTGTTGGAACACCCAGAGTAAATACATTAAATGCAAAACCAATTTCAAATGCTGCAGCAACTACTTTATCTACATGCAGTACTTCCTGTTCAGTAAACCCTTTTTGTTTTAATGATTCGAAATTAATATGTGGTGCATCTTTTAATGTTCCTGTTCCTTTTGCATAATTAACTATCGCTTCAATACTCTCATCTTTATAGCCGAGATTTTTTAATGCAAGCGGAATACTCTGATTAATTATTTTAAAATATCCACCGCCTGATAATTTTTTAAATTTCACTAATGCAAAATCTGGTTCAACACCGGTGGTATCACAATCCATTAATAAACCAATTGTGCCCGTTGGTGCAATCACCGTTGCCTGTGCATTTCTATAACCATGTTTTTCTCCTAATTGCAAAGCGCCATCCCATGCATTGCATGCTGCTTTTAATAAATATTCAGGGCAAAGCGCCTGGTCAATTCCCATTGGTTTAATTTCCAATGCTTCATAATTATCATTTGCATTATATGCTGCGTAGCGATGATTTCTCATTACACGCATCATATCTTCCTTATTCAATTCATATCCTTTGAATGTGCCGAGTGCTGCGGCCATTTCTGCAGATGTTTTATATGAAATACCTGTCATGATCGCAGATATGGATCCTGCAATTGCACGTGCTTTATCGCTGTCGTAAGGAATTCCTGAGATCATTAATACAGAACCGAGATTTGCAAAACCTAATCCCAATGTTCTGAATTCATAAGATAATTGTGCAACTTCTTTGCTTGGGAACTGCGCCATCAATACCGATATTTCCAACACAACGGTCCACACCCGGCATGCATGTTCAAATGCTTCAACATTAAATATCAGTTTCTCATCATCATAAAATTTACGCAAATTCAACGAAGCAAGGTTGCAAGCGGTATTATCCAAAAACATATACTCGCTGCATGGATTCGATGCATTTATTCTTCCTGATTTCGGACAAGTATGCCATTCGTTTATTGTTGAATCATATTGCATTCCCGGATCAGCACAGCGCCATGCGGCATATGCAATTTTTTCCCAGAGTTTTTTTGCTTCAACTGTTTTAAATACTTTTCCTGTAGAGCGGCCAATTAATTCCCAATCGCCGTTTTCTTCCAGCGTTTTAAAAAATTTATTTGAGATACGCACAGAATTATTTGAATTCTGCCCGGAAACTGTGCGATAAGCTTCTCCTTCGTAATCCGATGCATAGCCGGCAGCTATTAATGCTGCAACTTTATCTTCTTCTTTAACCTTCCAGTCGATAAAATTTTCTATTTCGGGATGATCAAGATCTAAGCAGACCATTTTTGCAGCACGCCTTGTTGTTCCGCCCGATTTAATTGCACCTGCGGCAGCATCGCCGATCTTTAAGAAACTCATTAATCCGCTTGATGTACCACCGCCTGATAATTTTTCTCCCTCACCGCGAATTTTAGAATAATTTGTTCCAACACCAGAACCATATTTAAATATCCTTGCCTCACGAGTCCAGAGGTCCATAATTCCGCCTGCATTCACCAGATCATCATCAACACTTAAAATAAAACAAGCATGGGGTTGTGGGCGCTCATACGCAGATGTCGACTTTTTTAATTCACCCGATTTTGGATCCACATAATAATGACCCTGTGGTTTTCCCTTGATGCCATAAGAAGAATATAAACCCGTGTTGAACCATTGAGGGGAATTTGGCGCACCCATCTGCCCGATGATCATATATACCAGCTCTTCATAAAAAACGGTAGCATCTTTCTCATCTGAAAAATATCCGTATTGTTCACC
This sequence comes from Chitinophagales bacterium, assembly GCA_044448625.1. GTDB lineage: Bacteria > Bacteroidota > Bacteroidia > Chitinophagales > BACL12 > UBA7236. The sequence goes on from JBIOHA010000127.1 coordinate 7,296, forward strand.
CCATTGTTTCCAGCAGTCAGCTAAGCGATGGGCAACCTGTTTGATCGAACTCTCACCACCCAGTGTTCCATCCGCCAATGGCACACCCGCTTTGCGAAAATATTTTTGAGCGAGAATATCCGTTGCCACCTGGCTCCAGTCTTTTGGCACTTCAACATTATACATTTCAAATACTGCATCACCGGTTGTGTTGCGGATAACTGATGAACGGTGTTCATATTCGTACATATCGAATGGACTCACATCATCCTTTGTAAAATAACGGCTGAATTTTAAGCCCGTGGTGCGTTGGTTAGTTTTAGACATATTGGTTGATCAGGGTTAAGGTTTTGGATTGTATACTGACAGAAAAACCTCCCGGTTTTCTTCGAGAGGTTTTACGAAAGTATGACATTAAACTGTTTAAAAACAAGTGACATTTTTCCACTTGCCTGTTCATAAACAAGCTTTTGTATGATATACTC
>JBIOHA010000128.1:0-7709 GCA_044448625.1 Chitinophagales bacterium
GTACAGGAAATGAAAGACCAGGGCGTAAAGATCTCGATGCTCACTGCCTATGATTTTTCTATGGCCAGGATCATTGACGATGCCGGTGTGGATGTGATCCTGGTTGGCGACAGTGCCAGTAATGTGATGGCAGGACATGAAACTACTTTGCCTATCACCCTCGACCAGATGATCTACCATGCATCAAGTGTGGTGCGGGCCATCAACCGGTGCCTGGTTGTAGTTGACTTACCTTTTGGTTCTTACCAGGGAAATTCTAAAGTTGCCCTGGAATCAACGATTCGAATTATGAAAGAATCTGGTGCGCATGCAGTAAAACTTGAAGGGGGAAGAGAAGTGAAAGAATCGATTGAACGGATCCTTAGTGCTGGAATTCCGGTTATGGGACATCTCGGCCTCACACCCCAGTCAATTTATAAATTCGGCACCTATACGGTTCGTGCAACAGAAGAGGTGGAAGCGGAGAAATTATATGAGGATGCGCAGTTGCTCCAACAGTTAGGATGTTTTTCGATCGTGCTTGAAAAAATTCCTGCCTCGCTCGGTGAAAAAGTTGCTTCCTCACTTCGCATTCCCGTTATCGGCATCGGCGCCGGCGGAAAAGTGGACGGACAGGTTTTGGTGATGCACGACATGCTCGGCATTACCAAAGAATTCAAGCCGCGGTTTTTGCGCACCTATCTCAACCTCTACGACGATATTAAAAAAGGTGTAAGCGAATTTATTGATGATGTGAAGACGAAGGATTTTCCGAATGAAAGCGAGGAGTATTGATAGGAGCATCAAATCCCCACTAATTCATAATAAAAATATAAGGTGTAAATCTTCTGCAGAAATAATTGTAGTTTTAAGTCACAGGACCAGGCATCTGGTAATTTTTGAAGAAACTCCAAATTTTGAATTCTCTTATAATGAATTAAGATGATATCAAATTCGATTAAAATATTGACAATTCTAATGATACTGAGTTCCTGTAAATCAGATTTAATAATTGTTGATGAAACTTCCGATCCGCCAGTAATAAATTCATCCAAGCTTGATACTTTGTGGACCATCAAACTACCCTCGGATTCCAAAATGTTTTCGGTAAATCCTGTTTTCTGGAACAATATGATCATAACAAGCCAGTATAACTTTTCTGATAAACAAACGGAAGAAATAATTTCATACGATATTGACTCATTAAAGCAAATCTGGATGTGGAATAATTTTGAAGGGAATGCATTAGAGCAAATAAAGCCATTTGGAAATCTGAGCAGGTTTGTTTCAGGCGATAATTTAATATTTACTTCAGATGAAATTTATTGTCTGAATATGAATTCAGGTAGTTTAATCTGGTCCAATTTAGATAATAATGGTTTAATCATCAAAAGTAAAACAGATATCACTAAATTTTATACCACGTATAAAAATTATGGCTGGAGTGCTGAATTGGGTATTAATACATGGAAGCATAGCGTATTTGAATTTACCATAAATGACGGTGCCAATGAAGAGGTGATCGGATTTCCATTTGATGACTTATGGGAAACCCAAACAGGTTTACCTACCGTATGGCAAAATATAAATGGTGAAGAACTTTTTTTAATTCCCTGTGTCAAATTTAGATTCGATCCGTTTGAAATTTATAGTAATGTGTATTTATATAACCGCACATTGGATAGCATAATCTGGTACCATGAAAATTTGGAGCCAGAAGGCTTAAATGTTAATCCCGCAATATACTCAGATGGGAAAATATACTTTCGAACCGGTCACGATATTTACTGTTTTGATGAAACAACCGGCAATATTTTGTGGCAGCGCCAGATATCGGAAGGTATGATTTCAGGAAATTGGATATTGCATGAAAATAAATTGTTTGTAAATACGGATAATATAAGTTTTTATGCTTTAGATCCTGCCACAGGAAATACTTTATGGCATAATAATACGGATTGCGGAAATGTGGCAGATATGGTTTATTTTAAAGGTAAAATATATTTTGGAAGCCTTGGTGATGGCAAATTACATTGCGTAGATGCGTCTAATGGGAATACAATATGGAACGAGGTTTCGCCCAACAAGAATAAATCTGGATGTAATGATGCTTCATTTCAAAATTCTGTTGCGATAGATAGTATTAGAAACTGCCTCTACACTACAGATGGTTATTTTTTATTAAGTATAAGCTTGCCCGAATAATCCCCATCCCAATTATTTTCTCCAGGTATTTGAACAAAAGCAAAAGACTGCGCTTTAATACTGTCAACTACTACTCGTATAATTACCAAATCAAAATCTGCACACTCCCCACCTCCGGTTTTTTTCCGGTGATATCAAAATAGCCATTGTATTTAATGCTTTCCGGAACGCGATATCCGTTTATTGTAGTTAACCGCACCTGCATGGAAACATCAAAATCATATAAGGAAGTAAAATTGCTGAGGCTATAATTTCTTGCAACGATCTCCATGGTTTTTTTATCGAACCAGGTAGTGAGTTCATTAATAATTACATCTTCTCCTTTTTTTGCTTCGGGTTTCTTTTTAATGGAAAAAACATAACAATCAATTCCGGTTGCATAGCGTTGAATGCTGATATCATAATCATAATATCCGGCCATTTCATCTGAAAATATTTCCATTTTATTTTTGATGAGCGGAATTCCATCAACCGGCTGACCTGGTTTAAAGATGAGATACTTTAATTGTTCTTTTCTTTTTTGCAATTCACTTCCACCACTTTCGTTATTATCGGTCTCAACAATTTTATTGCACATGGTATCACGGTATAAAAAAATATAAGAAAACAATTTCGAGGTATAGTAATTCATTTCGTCATGTTTATCGAAAAAGTCGCCCGTGGAAACTTCAAATAAAAAATCCATCCAGCGGCAATTGTTTTCAGCATGCTGGAATGTGCGGTTGGAATAAATCGCTTTAGAGAGATGTTCTTTATCAAACATGCGCACGGTTGCCGATGAATAATAATTGATCCTCCTTAAATTTCGGAATGCTTCATAAAACGTGGTGTCGTTTTGAACGAAGGTCACAAAATCGCGAACGCTGAAACCCGTTTGCACTTCGCTGATCACAAATGAATCCAAGGTAATTATATATGGGAACGGAACCGTATCAGGCTGCTGGGAAAACATCCTGCTCACCCCAACAATTAACAATCCTGTAACTATTATTTTCCTAATTTTACCGTTCATTGAAGCGTAAAAATAATAAATGTGCAATGCGTACAATTATAAGATCATTCCTCCTTATTTCATTTGTGGTAATTTCCCCGAATATTTTTGCAGCAACTGCCACCATAAGTGATTCAATTGATATCAGGCATTTTACCATCAGGATGGATATCACAGATTATGCCGGAGAAACAATTAAAGGAAATGCCGAATTGCATATTGCAGCCAAAGTTGACAACATCATCCAAATACCACTCGACCTTTTAGCATTGGATGTTGATTCGGTAAAAGATGAGTCAGGAAATTTATTGTCATTTACGCATATCGGCGAAAAACTGACAATAAACTTTGCATCTACATTAAATACCAACGATTCAATAATTATCACCATCTTTTATGGCGGCGAACCGGCAGCTGATGGCAGTTGGGGTGGCTGGTACTGGAGCGGCGATTATTCATTTCAATTAGGTGTGGGATTCGATGCGATCCCACATAATTATGGAAGAATATGGTTTCCCTGTTTCGATAATTTTATTGAGCGATCAACCTTTCGCTATGAAATTATTACTGAGGATGATAAAAAAGCCGTTTGCGGGGGATTATTGGAAAGTGAAATCGATAATGGTGATGGAACAATTACATGGATATGGAACTGCAATCAAACCATTCCAAGTTATCTCGCCAGTGTAGCAGTTTCGACCTATGCATTTGTAAATAAAACATATAATGGAATTGCTGCAGATATACCCATCATGATTGCAGCAAGATCTGAAGATACTGCAGATGTAAATGGATCATTCATCAATTTAAATTCAGCATTGAATATTTTCGAAACACATTATGGCCCTTATCAATGGGACCGTGTTGGTTATAGTGTAGTACCTTTCGGTGGTGGCGCTATGGAGCATGCAATGAATATTGCTTACCCGTTATTTGCAGTAAATGGTACCACAGTCTGGGAATTATTATTTGTGCATGAATTATCACATATGTGGTGGGGGGATCTCATCACAACTTCAAAAGCAGAAGAAATGTGGATGAATGAGGGATGGGCCGTTTATTCAGAACATTTATTTACAGAAAATTTATATGGAGTTGACGCATATAAAGATATTGTTAAAGCAAATCATCTTGCAGTTTTGCATTATGCAGCATCCGACGACGGCAATAATTATTTTCCCATCTCTGATGTTGCAGAGGAATTTACCTATGGTTCAACAACATATAAAAAAGGTGCTGATGTAATTCATTCATTAAGAGGTTATATGGGTGATGAAATGTTTTTCGATTGCATAACCTCTTTTTTAGAAACATATAAATTTCAACCGGTAACTGCTGCAATGTTGCGTGATCATTTAACCACATGCAGCGGCTTTATAATAGACATGAATGATTTTTTTGATGGATGGGTTTATCAGCCCGGATTTCCTGCCTTTGAAATTGATGATATCGGCTACAATGATTATGGCGCTATGATAAATATCTGTATTGAGCAAAAACTGCATCATGCAAATAATTATTGCAATAATGTTCCGCTTAACATATCATTTTTTGATGAGGAATGGAATTTAGTTACCGACATACTTGTTTTTATGAGTGGTGAGAATATGCAGATAGAATTACCTGCAGTTGAAGCCAAATATGCAATCATCGATTACAACGAAAATATCAATGATGCTATAACTGAGGATGAAATTGTGATCAAAGCAGCTGACACTTATAATTTACCTAATGGATTGATCGATATCACAGTCAATTCCATTACCGATTCTGCCGTTATTTACGCTCAGCATTATTGGGTTGCTGCCGATAATTTTAAAACACCGCATCCGGGGTTACACGTAAACTCACAACGCTACTGGAAAATAAGCGGAATTATCTCGGTTGATTTTGATGCCAGTGCAAAATTTCTTTTCAATGGCCAGAATTTAAGCGGTGGTTACCTCGACAATGAGTTTATTACCAACAGTGACGACAGCCTGGTATTATTATTCAGAAATTCACCTTCTGCAGAATGGGAGATATATTCTTTTTATGAATTAAATACATGGGGTAGCACATCGGATAAAAAAGGCGCATTTGAATTATCAAAATTGCAAATGGGTGAATATGCATTTGGAATTTACGATGCCGAAATTCCTGATGCCCCAGTTGATGTAAATATGGATTGTCCTGATTTTCTCGGGATCGAACTTGAAGAAGGCAATTATTTGAAAATATTCCCAAATCCGGCAAATGATATTTTATCGATTCAATTAAAAAATGTTACAGAAGGATTACAATTAAAATTAATTAATGCCTCGGGAGATACAGTAAAAATCATTCCTGTAAAATATTCTTCACAATCAATTTCGGTGAAAGACCTCGCTTCAGGAACTTATCAACTCTATGTTGAAAACGCCCAATTTGAAAGGATCGCAGCTCAAAAGCTTATGATTATTCATTAATATTGCCCAAATTATTTATGATGCAGCACATTACGGTAATTGGTGCCGGTACTATGGGAAATGGCATTGCGCATGTTTTTGCAATGAAAGGATTTAAAGTGAATATTGTTGACGTATCGGAAACAGCATTACAAAAAGCGATCGTTACAATTACTTCCAATCTCGACAGGATGATCGCAAAAGAAAAGATCACCGCTGCAGAAAAAGAAAGTACTTTAAATAATTTATCCATTTATACCTCATTCGATCATTCGGCAAATGCTGATCTTGTAGTTGAAGCAGCAACAGAGCGTATTGATCTTAAATTAAAAATATTTTCTGAGCTGGATCTTATTTGCAAACCAGAAACGATCTTAGCATCAAACACTTCTTCCATTTCAATTACAAAAATTGCCGCGGTCACAAAACGACCCGACAAGGTTATTGGAATGCATTTTATGAACCCGGTTCCGGTTATGAAATTAGTGGAAGTGATAAGAGGGTATGCAACAAGCGATACAACCACTTCAACAATTATGGAATTAAGCAAAACGCTCGACAAAGTGCCGGTTGAAGTAAATGATTATCCCGGCTTTGTTGCCAACCGCATTTTAATGCCCATGATCAATGAAGCGATTTATACATTATACGAAGGAGTTGCCGGTGTAAATGAAATAGATACCGTTATGAAACTGGGAATGGCACATCCGATGGGTCCGTTGCAATTGGCTGATTTTATCGGGCTGGATGTATGCCTCAGCATTTTAAATGTTTTGTACAATGGATTTGGAAATCAAAAATATGCCCCCTGTCCCCTGCTTGTAAATATGGTGACAGCAGGATATTTGGGAATTAAATCAGGAGAAGGATTTTATAAATACGAGGCCGGTAATAAAGAATTAACGATATCATCAAGATTTTTATAGAAATGCAAAGTGCGAAATGATTAAAATTGCGGATTTTAGTAACCCAATTAATCTTTGTGAAACCTTTGTGTTTTTGTGCCTTCGTGGCTATAACAACGTTCTTAAAAATCACATTCATTAAATTAGTTCACTCAATATTAAATTTTATATATGACACCAGTTTTTGCAAAAGCTTATGGCACAAATGAAGTTCATTTCCAATTAGAAGATTGTGATGTGAGGAATGAACCCAAAAAAGTTTTGATGTGCACACCAACTTATTATACAATTGTTGATGTAAAAAATGTGCACATGCAACATCAACGGGGAAATGTGAACCTCGATAAAGCAAATATTCAATGGGATAATTTGCGGAATGCCTATTTAGCTTTTAAAAATCAGAAATTTCTTGATGAAGTGCACGTAATTGATGGTGTTGACGGTTTGGAAGACATGGTTTTTTGTGCTAACCAAAGTTTTCCCTGGGTAATGTGGAATGGAGAAAAAATTGCCTTAATGAGCAGAATGCGTTTTGAGAACAGGCAAAATGAGATCCCCTATATTGAAGATTTTTATAAAGACAATGGCTATCGCATCGTTGAATTGCAAAGCAAATATCATTTTGAAGGAATGGGCGATATGATCGCACATCCCGGCAAAAGATTATTATACGGCGGTTACGGATTCAGGTCTGATAAAAATGTGTACGAAGAAATTGCGAGAATATTAGATGCGCCAATTATTACCCTTGAGTTGATCAACGAAAATTTTTATCACCTCGACACCTGCTTTTTACCGCTAAATCACACTGAAGTTTTGATCGCACCCGATGCATTTTCTCCCGAGTCAATTGCAATTATCAGGAAGATGTTTGAAGGCGTTTACGAAATTCCGGAACATGAAGCGCTGGAAGGATTTGCCTGCAACGCACATATTATTTACGGATTAAATAAAAACGGATCAGCAGCCATCATTCAAAGAAATAATCCAGTTTCATTAAACATCGTCCAGCAAAGCGCACATAGCGTTGTTGAAGCAGATACTTCTGAATTTATGAAAAGTGGTGGTAGTGTTTTTTGTATGAAAATGATGGTATATTAAGTGAGAAGTAAGAAGTAAGAAGTGAGAAGTATGAAGTATGAAGTAGTGGAATTGAGGGTCTCAATAAAATTGAGGCTCTCAATGGAACGGATTGAAGGAGGA
>JBIOHA010000129.1:0-7646 GCA_044448625.1 Chitinophagales bacterium
ATTTATTATATGTTTCCCTCATCTTTTTAGCTTCGTCTTTCCTGTGCATATTTTTATATAAGGTTTCCAAAAAAATATAATATTGCAGATATTCGGGATTGAGTTCCACTCCTTTTAATAAAACTTCTTCCGCTTTTGCATAATCTCTTTTTTGATTCATTAGTTTAACCGCAAGATGTCCCCTGATATAAGTTGATTCGCCCAACGCTTCCAGGTCTTTCTCAAAATAATATATTGAAGAATCAATATTTGGATGATTATAAGCCAGTTCAAAATAACTCTGCCCGTCCATAGGGTTGATCTTAATTGCTTTTCTGAACTGCAGAAGTGCTTCATTCTTCATTACAGTATCGTTGCAAATAAATCCGATATTGTATTTGCTTTTTCCCAAAGCATAATAAACATAACCGAACTCTGGGTATAATTCAGTTGCCCGTTGAAAATTTTTTTCGGCAAGTCGCCAGTTTTTTGTTCGCTGCTCGCAAAATCCTTCAAGGCCGTACTTTTGTTCATCCAACACATTAATGCCTTCGTAATTATTTAATAAATAGGGGTATGCTTTTATTGCTTCTTCATAATCAGCCCGGCATTTTATTTTATCATGTAAAAAATAATTTGCCCTCGCTCTGTAATACAATGCATACGATTTGTAATACCCTGTATCCATTGCAATAAGTTTATTACATTCTTCAATAAGATCATTTACCACTAGTACACTATCAATACGCTGAGGAAACATCAATTCATATTTATTCCGAATTATTCCGAGCTGCTCATATTTTATTTTTTCATCCAATATTTGCTGGCTAAACAGCGATAGCTGAGAAAAAATAAATACAATAGCAAACGAAGTGAACCTGTGGCTACGGATCATCATAAGATTTTAATTCTCACTGGCAGTAGAAACATGAAACTGCTTTGAAGCAAGACGATTTAAATCGCCAACGGGTTGATACAGATGAAAATTATTTTCCCGGCATATAACTTTTTACATTTCCATGGTGCTTATTTAACTGTGTGCATTTAAAATTGTCTTAACTTCGTAACCTTAAAATAGCTTCATGAAAAAAATTTACCTCTTCTTAATTTCTTTAATTATCGCAAGTGTATCATATAGCCAGTCTACCTGGGAAATGGCGTATGAGGTTATTCAAACAAATTGCAGTGGCTGTCATATAGCTGGTCATGAAAGCGGACTCGACCTAAGCGGAACCATTGGTGAGGTATATGATAATTTATTTGATATCGCACCTACCAATCCCGTTTCGGCGGCAAAAGGCTATAAAAGGGTGTATCCCGGCGATCCATATAAAAGTTTTATTTTCGATAAGATCAACAACAACCTGGCGCTCGATGTAACCCTTGAAGCCGGCGAAGGCCTTGCATGTCCGCAGGGTGCATATCCATTGAATAATAAAGACATCGAACTCATAAGGCAATGGATTATTTACGGAGCGTTTGAAAGCGATACACTTGTTGACATTGACCTTATCAATGATTTTTACGATAATGCCGGGATTCAAAGTGTCCCATCTCCTCCAGCACCACCTGCTCCCGGCGAAGGATACCAGGTGCATTTCGGCCCCTTCTTTTTATGGCCTGAAACCGAACACGAATATTGGCAACGGTTCGATCTCAATATACCTGAAACAGTGGAGGTCAACCGGATAGAAACATTCATGGGTGAATACTCACATCATTTTATTACCTACAGATATAATACACCTGCAATTGGCGCAACTGCCGATAGAGGTTTGCATGACCTTGCAGCCATTGACGTTTTTAATACTACACTGGTAAGCGCAAACCAATATTCTACCACCCTGGAGTTACCAGCAGGAACAGCATTTACCTGGGAGGCCAACACCGTTCTTGACCTTAACTCACACTACTTAAATTATTCACTCGGGAAATCAGAAGCTTGTGAGGTTTACTTAAACATTTATACGCAACCTGTAGGAACAGCCATTGAAGAAATGATCCCGGTTTTGATCTCTGATGACGGATTTTACATTCCAAACAACGGACTTCCTTATTCACATACCGGTATTGCCCTCGATGGAACTGCCGATGAAGAGGAAGAGATATTTTTTTGGGCCATTACGAGTCACACCCATAAACACGCTTCTGATTTTGATATCTATGAACGCAATGAGGACGGTACTCAAGGCGAACATTTGTTCGATGCAAGTTGCGGTGCCACAGAAGGGATACCAGGCTGTCTTGATGAAATATATGATTATCACCATCCACCGGTGAGGTATTGGCCATCAATGAAAGCGTTGCGGCCGAGGTATGGAATTATTTATGAAACCGAATGGATAAATAATGAGGATCACCCGTTGCAATTTGGCCTAACGAACAACGATGAAATGCAGGTGCTCATTTATTTTTATGTTGAAGATACCACAGGACTGAATTTACCTCTTGCGGTTTCTGATGTTCTCTTATATACCGAACAAATTAAAATATTTCCCAATCCCGCCAGCGATATAATTTATATTAACAGCGCTGTTGATCTATCATCTTCAATGATATCAATTGCTGATCTTTCAGGCCGTGTAATTAAACTGACCACGCCTTCAGGTTCGGCTTCTAAATATTATCCCATTGCGATAGATGGACTGTCACCTGGCGTTTATCTTATCAGTATTATCAATGAATCGGGAATATTGAAAAGTGAAAAAATTGTGTTACAATAAATTAATTAAATCATAACTGAAAGCTGCATTTGATTAATGCGGCTTTTTATTTTTTTAATTTTACTGAATAATTTTTTATTGATGTTGCATAAATTAATTCCAGCTTTTTAATGCTGATCAGCATTAAATGTTTTAATCAAAATATTTATATCCCGCTGAATGTTCAGCATGCTATTGACAAGGGCACCCGGACGATGAGCGGTACACCAGGTAAAAATTATTGGCAAAACAGCGCTGCTTATGATCTGAAAATAAAATTCAATCCTAAAACAAGAATACTCGAAGGAAATGAAACCATAACTTATTTCAATAATAGTCCCGATACGCTCGACAGGCTGATCATTCAAATATTTCCTGATTTTTATAAAACAGGCACCTTTAGAGAATATGAAATTGACAGGGTGGATGAGAATGAAGGTGTTACCATAAAAAGTATTTCTATTGATAACAGTACTGATATCCAGGGTTATCACGACCAAACCAACTATATTGCTTTACCCCCAAAATTTATTGACCCGCATTCCAAGTCGATAGTTAAGATCGAATGGACATATAAAGTAAATGCAGGTTCGCCGGTTAGAACCGGGCAGGTAGATCCAACAACATTTTTTATGGCCTATTCTTTTCCAAGAATAGCAGTTTACGATGATATTGACGGATGGAATTATCATGCCTATAATGGATTACAAGAATTCTATAATGACTTCGGTGATTTTAATGCGGAAATTTCTGTGCCGATGAATTATGTTGTTTGGGCGACAGGCGACCTTCAAAATCCTGATGAGGTATTCACAAAAAAAATTCAGGGCAATTTGAATAAAGTGATGCAATCAGACGAAATTATTTATATCATCAACAAAAGCGATGCTGAAGAAAAAAATGTAACAGCTAAAAACAAATGGAACACATTTAAATTCAAAGCAGAAAATGTAACCGATTTTGCATTTGCATTGAGCGATCACTATGTATGGCAGGCCAGCAGTTTGGTTGTCGACAATTCATCAAACAGGCGGGTTCGTGCCGATGCGGTTTATAATCCTATTCATTCGGGCTATGATAAAGTAGCAGAAATTGCTCATAAATCAATTTCGATTATGAGTTTCAAATTTCCGCAGGTCCCTTTTCCATATTCGCATGAAACGATATTCGATGGGCTTGACCAGATGGAATATCCAATGATGGTGAATGATAACCCAACGGAAACATATAAAGATGATGTTGAATTAACGGTACATGAAATTTTCCACACCTATTTTCCCTTTTATATGGGCATAAATGAAACTAAATATGCATGGATGGATGAGGGTTGGGCAACTTTTGGTGAACATATTATTGCAAAAGAAATTATTCATGATGCGGAGGACGAGGTCTTCCTCAAGAGCCTTTATCAGTATATTGAAGGAACCGATAATGATCTTCCCATAATAATTAATTCTACTTTTTTATCGGGAAATACATATTGGTCAAATGCCTACGGAAAAGCAGCGCTTACTTATTTATATTTAAAGGAGATGCTGGGTGATGATCTTTTTTTAAAAGCATTGCATAAATATATGGCAGACTGGCAGGGAAAACACCCAACACCGTACGATTATTTTTATGCGATCAATTCCGGAAGCGGTAAAAATCTGGATTGGTTTTGGAACGCATGGTATTGCCAGCCAGGCTATGTTGACCAAGCTATTTTAAATCTTACATCAAACGGTGATAAAAAATATACCATTGTTACCGCAAGTCTCGGAAACAAACCTACACCAATTGATATTACTATAAAATTTGCTGATAATACATTTAAAAACTTTCATGCTCACGCAGGTGTATGGGAGGGAAATAATATTTATTATTTCAATTTCACGAGTGATGTAACACCTGTAGAAGCCAAATTAAATAATTTAAACATTCCTGATATAAATCCGGATAATGATGCGTGGATAAAATAGATTCAGATGGTTGCCACGAATGGACACGAGTTAGGTTGGTTGCCACAGATTACACAGGTGAACACGGATGGGTTTTGATACATTTAATGTGCAACAATTATCTTTTCCGTTTTAATTGTTTCATCACCTTTGATAACCAGCAAATAAATTCCGTTCGGAATTTCAGCAAGAGGGATATTTATGAATTTTGAGGTTATAGCAATATGATGAATGATGATTCCGTCAATACGCATTAGGTCAATCGAATTATAATCCGCTGATGAAAGCGCTAAATTTATTTCACTATTAGCCGGGTTAGGATAAATCAATAATTCTTGTTGCGTTTCTCCAGAGCGCAATGGTGTAACCACAGTTAATGTAGTTGATTTATCTGAGAATATTGCGCCGCATTTTGATTTTACCGTGATCTTGTTCGTGGTGCCGGGTGTTAGATCTGTCATGGTTATCGAATTGGTTGCAGCGTTATAATTATACGTGCTACCACCTGTTACCTTCCTTGTTATTTTATAACTTGTTGCTCCGGGAATGGCCGACCATGTAATTGTTGCTGTGGTTGATGTTACCCCGGTGGCAGATAAACCAGTTGGCTTTGCGCAGTTGTTCAGGGTACCCATTTTTAATCCGTTTCCGAAACTGGTGATCCAGATCTCATTTAAATTATTCGGATTAAAAAATACCCGCACTGGATGCATAAAAGGATAATTGGCAACCTGCGAAAATGTTGGCGCCCCGCTTGTAAGATTATGCGTGATCCATAACCCATCAGATTCGGTAGTTGCGTACATATCATTTGGATTATTTGGATCAATGGTTATAGATTCTACCCTGTCGAGCGAATTTATTTTGGTCCAGGAAGTTCCTCGGTTATTAGTTTTATAAATTCCACCCAAGCCATTTGGCGGGCCTCCCCAACCGGAAAATACGGCACAATAAAAAGTATTTTGCGCTGCATCGCTATTGTCAATGATCAGGTCTTTTGTCCAATAAAACATGCCGGGATCAGAAATGTCCGTCCACGTAGTTCCGCCATCTGTTGATTTAAACACACCGCTGCTTGCAGTAAAAACACCTGCTGCATTTCTCCTTCCAGAATAAACCGCTATTAATGTTCCATCATTTAAAACATGAATATTATAAGGATGCCCTTCCGTTCTTGGTGGGTTGGATAATTTAACCCATGTACTCGCTGCCCCGAGGTCGATATTTGAAGAAACATAAATTCCTCCCGAAACTGAATTAATCACACAGCCATACATTTTATTGGCGACGTTGGGATCGAGTGTCAACCAGATAACAGGATCGGCAAAATCATGCAACACGTTCCAATTGGTACCAAGATCCGATGAATATAAAATCCTGCCTGTGCCTCCATCAATATTTGCATCCGATAAATAAGTGCTTTGATAAATATCGTGCGCACTCGACGTTGCTGCATACAATTTTCCTGTAGCATTTTCTTTAATTACTTTATAAACAGAATTCTCTGTGAGTGTAAAATAATTTTTATTCCATTTTGATCCTGCGTCTGATGATTTAATTGCCGTGATATCAGAATATCCTCCAAAAATATTATTCGCATCGCTCCAGCATAATGTCCAGCAACTTGTATTTTCCAAACCTGCGCCCGCATAATTTTTTCCTTTCACAATATCCAGATTAATAGGGTTTTGATCGGCGGGGTTTACATATTGTTGTTTCCATATTGCACCACCATCAGTAGTAAAATGCGGAAACCCGAGTCCGGTTATTGCTGCAACATTATTGTTTGTTGAGGATACCGTAAACCCTTCAGCAAATTCATCAAAGTACCATCCCTCGTCGCCGCCATCACCCTGATAGCCGGTATATATATTTTCATTATTATTTGTCAATAACACGGCGCTCCAGCTTCCGCCCCCATTTGTTGTTTTAAATACGATGGGATATCCGGTTGATGTATTTCCACCGGCGCAATAGGCAATATCAATATCGTTTTCCGCCATGTCGATAAAAAATGGTTTGTTGCTTAAGCTAATTCCGGTAGCAGCGGCAACCCAGCTTCCTCCAACAGAATAATCCATTTTATAAATGCTTTTATAGGCAGAAAAATCAGCACCGGTAACACCGGGATAAATATCAACCAGATCAAAGCTGGAAATAAATAAACGAGTTGTTGCACCCTCATGCGCACCTGTGAACGACATGATGCCTCTGCCTGCAGCTAAACCCGTTAATACATAACTGTTAAATGTTGCACCATTATCAGCTGAAACAATTAAATTCTTTGCTGCGCCGATATAAATATTCGACCCATCGAAAAATACACCACCAACATAAGCTGCGCCGCTTCCCATGTTTGTATAAATATTTGTAAAGCTGGTACCGCCATTATTTGAGAAATATATTTTATTGTAGGAGGAAATTATTATTCGTTGTGTAGAATTATCATCTGCAAATATGGAATAACAGTCACTGCCTGTTGGATCTGAAATTGTTGTCCAGGTATTTCCAGCATTGGTTGATTTAACCGGAAACCGGGAATCGGTAAAAAAATCACTGCTCACGGCATAGCGAATATTATTATCCGATGTAAACTGCACTGAAGAAGAAGTTACCGATGTGAGCTCATTAAAATGCACTGTCTCCCAATTTACTCCCGAATTGGAAGTATGAAAAACTTCTGTCATATCGCAGGCAATATACATTTCCGATATGTTACCGGGATTGACCGAAGGTGAAAATAAAGCGCCACCTCCTCCTATGCCACGGCTTTGCCAGGTTGCAGGCTGACCAAAAATCGCTAAGGGTAAAAATGTGTATGTGATGAGGATAAACAGGTAGAGGTTTCGTTTATCCATGATCCAAAATTTTAGCTAAAATAAGAAAATGTTAAATACAAGATCACAATGTAAAAAAATAAAACATTGCTCCGGCAAATATCCAACTGTCGAACCTGTCGAGAACGCCACCGTGCGCCGGAATTAAATTACTAAAATCTTTAATATTATGACGGCGCTTATAGTAC
>JBIOHA010000130.1:0-7618 GCA_044448625.1 Chitinophagales bacterium
ATATATGGGAAACAAAATCAAATTCGAATATAACCTAAATGCTTTCAGGCGGCCCGGTCAGTTAAAGCTCGAGTTCTGACCAATAATTTATTTATACCTCCAATTCATTTAGTTTTACGATGAGATGCAGGGGGTTAAAAAAATATATTTTTCGGGATTTAATCAAACCAATAAAAAAAAGGAAATTCCGGAGCTCATTAAAAGGTCGGGTATTAAGATCATATTTCCTTTTTATCATGTTGTGAGCGATGAATATCTTCCGCATATCAAACATCTGTATCCTTATAAAAATATTGCGCAATTTAAAGACGACCTTGATCTATTTCTTAAATATTATGAGCCATTGGGCGTGGATGATTATGTTGCTGGAAATTTTAATAAAAATAAAAACTACTTTATTCTAAGTTTTGACGATGGCTTAAAAGAAATGTACGAAATTGTTGAGCCTATTTTAAAACAAAAAGGAATACCTGCAATATTTTTTATCAATTCCATGTTTGTAGATAATAAGGACCTGTTTTACCGCTACTCAATTTCACTCATAATTGAAGCTTTGAAAACCGATGCCATTTTTCAACGTGTAAAAAAATATTTATCTAATAAATCGGTGAGCCTGTCAGCTATAAAAATTTATTTACTTACACGCGGATATAACGATCGGGAATTTATTAAAAAGTTAATGCAAATAGCTGCAATCGACAGTGAGGGTTTTCTTAGATCACAGCAACCTTATATGACCATTCAGCAATTGAAAGAATTAACGGCACAAGGATTTACCATTGGTGCCCATAGCGCTGACCATCCAGATTACACTGTTATTTCTGAAACCTCACAAATTGACCAAACTGCTCAATCAGTTAACTTTATCAGGGGTAGATTTCCAGGCAAGTATAGTTATTTCGCATTTCCTTTTAGCGCTGATGGCGTATCAGAAAAAGTCTTTAATACTTTATATAGTGATGCTGGGATCGACCTTAGTTTTGGCACTTCAGGAATTAAAAATAACCCTGGCTCCAAACATATAAATAGAATTCCCATGGAAGAAATTGGATATTCTGCAGAAGAGATCATAAAAAATGAATATGCTTATTTCCTTTTGAAAAGGATGCTCGGAAGATGAATAAAGTAAATACAATAATAATAGGTGCCGGCAGGAGCGGAACTACTTCCTTATATGCATATATGGATCACCATCCTGAAATAAATTTTTCCATTACTAAAGAGCTGCATTATTTTTCCATTGATGATCTATATGGAAGAGGCGAAAAATATTTTCATTCGCTATTTAAAAAGGTTGATAACAAAATTGTTGCGACAGCAGATACATATCTCCTGATAGATAAGGAAGCGCCACAAAAAATAAAAAATTACAATCCCGACATAAAAATAATTGTAATGTTGCGTGAACCTGTGGCACGCTCCTACTCAAATTTCAATTATTCTAAAAATTTCGGACATGAGGATGACATCACTTTTTTACAATCACTGGAAAAAGAAAAATCGAGATTACACAGCAATAATATCGTCGACCGCAACAATCTTTGTCATTTTTATGGCAGCTTGTATCATGAACATTTAACATTCTGGTTGCAATTTTTTCCACGTGATCAATTCATCATCTTAAAATTGGACGACCTGAAAAATGACCCTGAGGGATTTTATAAAGATTTATGCAACAGTCTAAATATTTCCTATCACCCATTTACAGCGAATAGTGCTAAATTTAATGCTGTTTCCGGTGTGAAAAACAAATGGCTGCAGCAATTGCTATTAAACCGTGAAAGCGGGACAAGAAAATTCATTTCATTTATTTTGCGTCCATTCAGAAATCTTATTATCAGGTCGGGGGTTATTGATAAAGTGTATTCGCTAAATAAAAAGGAAGTAGCAATCCCGCAACTATCGGAAACTGAAAAAGAAGAGGTAAAGAAATACTTTGAAAATGACCTCGCCCTGCTAAATAAAGAATTCAATATTAATTTTAACGAACCTTAACCTTATTATGATTATTTTTTTTGTTTTAAACTTTTTAAGCGCTTTAACCATTAGGAAGTAGATAATTCAATTATCAACCTGAGATAACATCTAATGAATATAAACACTGATATGCTAAAATCCTTTTTTACCCCGGTTGTGGTCATTTTTTTAATTTCCTGTTCATCAAAAAATGAGGACACTCTAAAAACTCATATGGAAAAGGTATCTGCCCAGCAGGTTCAGGCAGTAGTTATCCGATCATCGTCGCTGGAAAATTCGATCAATGCAACCGGAACTGTTATCGCAAATGAGGAAGTTGAAATTCGCAGTGAGATCCAGGGGAGGATCACCGGCATATATTTTAATGAAGGGCAATATATCCCAAAAAATAAACTTTTGATAAAAATTGATGATAGTGAGCTGAAAGCACAGCAGAAAAAAACGGAACTCAGCATTGAGCTTGCAAAAGATGATGAAGCAAGAAAAAAGAAATTATTTGAGATCAGCGCAATAAGTAAAGAGGAATTTGATGTTGCGATAAATACCCGTTTAAAATTAGAAGCAGATAAGCAGTTAATTGATGCGCAGCTTTTAAAAACTTCCATTTATGCTCCTTTTTCCGGTGTGATAGGATTGCGCTATGTTAGTGAAGGCGGATATGTATCGCCGGCAAATCTCATTTCCACATTGCAACAGGCCGATCCTGTAAAAATAGAATTTAGTGTTCCTGAAAAATATGCCGACAAATTAAAAAATGGTGCAGCGGTTGATTTTAATGTCGAGGGAAATACTAAAGATTTCACAGCCAAAATTTATGCACGTGAACCAAAAATAGATCCTGCAACCAGAACAGTTAAAGTTAGGGCCACCTGTGCAAATCCCGGTTATGTATTAACGCCGGGTGCATTCGCGAAACTAAAAATATCGCTAGGCGCAACAAACGAAGCCATGGTTGTTCCATCAGAAGCATTAATTCCAACAATAAATGGCGAATCGGTTATGATCGTAAAAAATGGGAAAGCGGTATTGCAAATTGTTACAACAGGTTTGCGGTCTGAAAATAAAACCCAGATAATTGATGGGGTAGCTCCGGGTGATACCCTTATTGTAACCGGGTTGCTAACGGTGAGGAACGGCATGCCGGTGCAACCAGTATTAATTGATCTTTCAACTGAAAATAAATAAGCAGCATGAATATTTCATCGGCACTTATTAATCGCCCCGTGCTTGCTTCTGTTATTTCAATTTTCATTGTTTTATTTGGAGTAATTGGATATTCATTTCTTGGTGTTCGCGAATATCCGAGTGTTGATCCACCGATAATTACCGTTACAACAAATTATATCGGCGCCAATGCTGATGTTGTTGAATCACAAATTACAGAAATACTTGAAGAATCAATTAATGGGATTGCTGGTATCAGATCATTATCATCAACAAGCAGCGACGGAAGAAGTACGATCACTGTTGAGTTTGAATTGGACGTTGATCTTGAAGCTGCTGCAAATGATGTTCGCGACCGGGTGAGCCAGGCTGTGCGTAATCTTCCACCGGACTGCGATCCACCCGTTGTTGCAAAATCAAGTGCCGATTCTAATCCTATCGTTTCCATGACGATACAAAGTGATCAACGCACCCTGCTCGAATTATCGGAAATAGCAAACAATGTATTCAAGGAGCGACTGCAAACAATTACCGGTGTGAGTGAAATAAGAATATGGGGGGAAAAAAAATATTCGATGAAATTATTGCTCGACCCTGTTAAACTTGCCGGATATAATTTAACTCCATTAGATGTTCGCGATGCACTGAACCGTGAGAATGTAGAATTGCCTACCGGTAGAATTGAAGGTTATTCCACCGAATTATCTATTAGAACTTTTGGCCGATTGATCACTGAAAATGATTTTAATGAACTTATCATAAGAGAATCTGATGGAACAGTAATTAAATTAAAAGATATCGGCAATGCCAAATTATTGCCTGAAAATGAGCGCACGATTTTAAGGGGTAATAAAGGAATACCCCAGGTTGCCGTTGCAATAACACCACAACCTGGTTCAAATTATATTGAAATTGCAGATGAATTCTATAGACGTGTTGATCAGATAAAATCTGAACTGCCCCCTGATCTAAAATATACCGTTGCACTCGATACAACTAAAAGTATCAGGAAAGGAATATCGGAAGTAAAGGATACATTATTGATCGCATTCGGACTTGTGGTATTGATCATTTTTGTTTTTCTGAGAGATTGGCGCACAACTTTAATTCCGGTTATCGCAATTCCAATTTCATTGATCGGTGCTTTTTTTATTATGTATATCGCTGGTTTTTCAATTAATATTTTAACATTGCTCGGAATTGTTCTTGCCACAGGAATTGTGGTGGACGATGCCATTGTTGTTCTCGAAAATATATATGCTAAAGTGGAGCGTGGAATAGCACCGAGGGAGGCAGCACACGAAGGTTCGAAGGAGATCACATTCGCAATTATATCAACAACAGTTACACTGGCGGCTGTTTTTTTACCGATCATATTTTTGCAGGGATTAACCGGAAGATTATTTCGCGAATTTGGAATTACTGTTGCTGGTTCTGTAATTATTTCTGCTATTGTTTCCCTTACACTTACACCAATGATGAGTTCACGCATATTAAAAAATCGCGAGAAACATAATTGGTTGTACAGAAAAACAGAACCATTTTTTGAAGGAATGATAAGTGGATATCACCGCACATTAATATCAATGATAAAAATAAGGTGGGTGGGATTTATTATTATGGGAATTGCAGCATTTATGATCTTTTATTTCGGCGGAAAATTACCGCATGAACTGGCACCGATGGAAGATAAAGGGAGATTTGTAATCAACGCCACCGCACCTGAAGGCACCTCATTCGAGAAAATGGATGCTTTTAATCAGCAGCTGATAAATATTGTTGATACGATGCCGGAGCGTGAAAATATTATTGCGGTAACAGCACCTTCATTTGGTTCAGCTAGTGCCGCAAATTCGGCTTTTGTTCGGGTAAGCCTAGTAGAGGCGCAAGACCGGACCAGTTCGCAACAGCAATTGGCCGATGAGATCGCAGGCATAGTGAAGCAATATAATTTCGCAAGGACATTTATCAGCCAGGAACAAACTATTGGAGGCGATCGCCGTGCAGGGTTACCTGTTCAATATGTGATCGAGGCACCTGACTTTGAAAAGTTGCGTGAGGTAATTCCGCAATTTATGGAAAAGGCATCACAGGAACCTGCATTCCAGGTAGTGGATATTAATTTGAAATTCAATAAACCGGAATTAATTATTGAGATCGACCGCGACAGGGCAAGAGTGTTAGGTGTTACTGTTCGCGATATCGCTGAAACATTGCAATTATATTTCAGCGGACAGCGGTTCGGATTTTTTATTTACAACAACAAACAATACCAGGTGATCGGCCAGGCAACAAGAGATAACCGCGACGCACCAATTGATCTCGGTTCGGCATATGTAAAAAATAATCGCGGTGAATTAATTCAATTGGATAATCTTGTAAAGTTGTCGGATAAAAGTTCTCCTCCCCAATTGTTCAGATATAACAGATATGTTTCAGCAACTATCTCAGCTAACCCGGCACCCGGGTTTACTTTGGGAGATGGAATTAAGACGATGGATAAGATCGCCGGTGAAGTTTTGGATGACAGCTTTTCAACAGCATTAGCAGGAACATCAAAAGAATTTGCAGAGAGCTCAAACAGTTTGCAATTTGCATTTTATTTAGCACTGATATTGGTCTATTTAATTTTATCCGCTCAATTTGAAAGTTTTCGCGATCCGTTGATCGTAATGTTTACTGTGCCCCTTGCATTGGCCGGTGCTGTTTTAACTTTAACTTTATTTGGTCAAACATTAAATATTTTTAGCCAGATCGGAATCATTGTATTAGTTGGTATTGTAACAAAGAATGGAATTCTAATTGTGGAATTTGCCAACCAGCGCAAAGAAACAGGAATGAATAAATTTGATGCAGTTATTGAAGCGGCTACACAAAGATTCAGGCCAATTTTAATGACAAGTTTTGCAACTGTTCTTGGTGCATTACCTATTGCACTTGCATTAGGCGCATCCTCAAAAAGCAGGGTAAGCATGGGGATAGCGATCATTGGTGGATTATTATTCTCCCTGGTATTAACCTTATATGTAATTCCATTGCTCTATACATTTATGTCGTCGAATAAAAATAAAAATGCAAACATTGAAGAATTCATATCTGAATAAAATATTATTTTGTTGTTGGATATTTATTCTGTTGAATGTCCAAAAAAGTTTCGCTCAGCAAATGACCTTAAATGATGCGATTGCTACCACATTAAATAATAATTACGGTCTAATAATAAGCGGTTACCAAAGAGACATTAGCACCCTGCAAAACCATCCGGGTTATGCAGGAATGCTTCCGGTAATTTCGGCAGTAGCAAATTATAATTCCGAATTATCGAATACTGAACAAAAGTATTTCAGCGGTGAAACAAGATCAGAGCAAAATGCAGGTTCAACATTATTTGACGCGGGTGTTTATCTGAACTATACCATTTTTGATGGCCTTGGTATGTTTGCAACAAAAGAGCGGCTGGAAGAATTATCTGCACTTGGTGAATTAAACCTGAAAAGCGAAATTGAAAATGTGATTTTCTCACTTAGTGCTTCATGGTACCAGCTCATTCAATTACAAAATGCGTTTTCGGTTATTGATTCAGCTATTGATATTTCAAAGGAGCGATACAGAATTGCAGAAAATCGAAAGAATATTGGTGCGGGATCTGGTCTCGATCTGCTCCAGGCTGAGGTTGATCTGAATACCGATAGTTCATCTTATTTTAATCTGGAGCTCCAGATCAAAAATATGAAAGCGGAGATCAATGATCTGATGGGCCGCGATCCATTTACCCAATTTACAGTAAATGAAAAAATCGTTGTTGATCCTTCCCTTCAGCTACAAAATATTATCAATGCAGCTGCTGAAAACAATTATGATATCTTAATAGCTCATACAAATGAAAGGGTTGTTGATCTGCAGATAAAAGAATTTAAAGCTTTATTATTTCCTACTTTAGATCTGACAGCAGGCTATGGTTATTTAAAATCAACTTCGGAAGCCGGGTTTGTAGAATCCAATTTAAGTTATGGCCCTTCGGTTGGATTAACATTAACCGTTCCGCTTTTTAATGGATTTACAACAGGGCGCAATCTCGACATCGCAAAAATCAATCAACAGATCAGTGCGACAAATACAATGAGTATAAGATCAGGGATAAATACACATATCCTTACGCTTTATAATCAATATCAAACATCATTATATTTAATTGAACTGGAAAAAAGAAATGTTGCCGCAGCAAAACAAAATGTTTCTATCGCGTTAGAGAAATTTAATCTCGGTAGCATGATCTCTATTGAGCTTCGCGATATCCAGCAAAAACAAATTGATGCAGAGAATAGGTTGTTGTTAGAAACATTAAATGCCAAATTAGCGGAGCTGGAATTAAAAAGACTAAGTGGAAAGTGAGAAGTATGAAGTATGAAGTATGAAGTGAGAAGTGAGAAGTAAAGAATAGTCTTAATAATGCGAATCATTCATTTTCATAATATAT
>JBIOHA010000131.1:0-7604 GCA_044448625.1 Chitinophagales bacterium
ATTATATTACACATATTAAAAATGTATTTGTGCTGACAGGAGTTGATGAAGCAACTGCATTGGCAAAAGCAAATACAATTCTCAATATCGAAACCGATCTTGCTAAAGCAAGTATGGATCAGGTATCCATGCGTGATCCGAATAATATCTATCATAAAATGTCGGTGGCAGATTTTGCTGCAATGACACCGAATATTAACTGGACAATATTTTATTCTGAATTGAAAACCCCTGAATTTAAAACCGGGATCAATGTTGGGCAACCTGCATTTTATCAGGCGCTGAGCAATATGATGAAATCAGTTAAAATAGATGATTGGAAAACCTATCTCACTTACCATTTTGTAGATGGCGCTTCTGATTACCTGAGTACTGCTTTTGTTAATGAGCATTTCGATTTTCACGGAAAAAAATTAAATGGAATTGAACAATTAAAACCAAGATGGAAAAGAGTTGTTGAAACCGCTGATTTTTGTTTAGGTGAGGCTTTAGGTGAAGAATATGTAAAAGTTGCATTCACTCCGGAAAGCAAAGAACGCATGCTTGTTATGGTTGAAAATATTAAAGAAGCATTAGGAGAAAGGATCAACACTTTAAGTTGGATGACCGACAGTACTAAACAGGCTGCATTGGTAAAATTAAGCACCTTCACAGTGAAGATCGGATATCCTGATAAATGGAGGGATTATTCCAAATTAAATATCGACAATGGACCTTATGTTCTCAATGTAATGCATGCCGCTGAATTTGAGGCGCAACGCAACTACGATAAAATTGGAAAACCGGTTGATAAAACAGAGTGGGGAATGACACCGCAAACAATTAATGCTTATTATAATCCTTCCAACAACGAGATCGTTTTTCCTGCTGCAATTTTGCAACCTCCTTTCTTCGATCCAAAAGCTGATGATGCAATTAACTACGGTGGAATCGGTGCAGTGATAGGTCATGAAATTACACATGGTTTTGATGACCAGGGACGTCAGTACGATGAAAAAGGAAATTTAAATTTATGGTGGACAGATGTTGACAATACCAATTTCATTGCAAGAGCAAAAGTGGTAAACGATCAGTTCAGCAATTATTGTCCGCTCGATAGTGTTTGCATCAATGGTGGATTAACACTTGGTGAAAATATTGCTGATTTTGGCGGAATAACAATTGCTTATCATGCATACACCAAAACTGAAGAGTTCAAAGCAGGAAAATCAATCGACGGATTTACACCGCAGCAAAGATTTTTTATAGGATTTGGCAGAATATGGGCCGGATCATATCGTCCCGATGCACTGCGCACACAATTGTTCACCAATCCGCACAGCCCCGGAAAATATCGTGTTAACGGAACTGTGGTTAATGTTCCTGAATGGTATGAAGCTTTCGGTGTTAAAGAAGGAGATAAAATGTATCTTCCTGAAGACACGAGGGCGAATATCTGGTAATAAATTATTTACCCATAAAAAGAGGCTGCAGATTTTGCAGCCTCTTTTTATTTTGCATTTAATGCAGGGGATTATAAAATTTTTATAACGAATAGTAAAAATTGATTTTATATTTTCCTCGATTACATTTTGGAATAAATGGGGTATGGTTATTTATTGTCCACTGCTAAAATGAATTTAGATTTCACTCCCTGGCTAAGCAAAACCCATAAAAAAAAGAGGCGGCCCAGGAATTAGACCGCCTCTTTTTTACTAATAATAAATTGTTACTCACCTCCATCAACAATTGCAGCATTCACTGCATAAGTTCCTATCGTATTTCCAACGGTAACACCTGTTTCGCAATCGAAACGGAAATGTATTCTTGCATAAACACGTGAGTTTGAGGCATCTTCAGCAAAATCCTGAAACTCTGATACATTTGCCGGGAAGAAATGACTTAATACCTGGGCAGCGGCACCACTAAAGGTTGAATGCCCTGAAGTATAACTTGGAAAATTCGGTGTCATGAAAGCAGTCCGTATCTCTGGGTTTGCCTGTGCGGGACGAGGGTAAAAATAATAGTACTTGGTATCCCAGCAACTAATTGCTGCATCACCCATGGCAGTATTGAGGTACGCAAAAACACGTGCTGTACGCAAAGGATTGAAGGCTGCATCAACTATTTTTTCAGTGGCCAATAAATTCCAGTGGCCGGAAGGCGTATAGGTGCTCGGTCCATCGCCCCAGAAAAATGCAATATCTCGTTGTTCTTTAGTAATATTTTCACTGAGGTCGAGCATTTCTTTTTCTGCAGCTTCATATTCTGCAGAGCCAAATGCAGGGGGAGGACCTGGGCGAACAGTCACCACGTCGGGTATCCACCAAACTGAAACCGCACCATATTTTGGCGTTACGCCAACGGGTCTTTGCGGAACATCGATATTTTCCCAATGTGGCCATTGATCAGCCCACATGCTATCTGCAACACCTTCCATAATGATATAAGTTGGTTTGTCAACGGCTGCAAATTTTGCGTTATCATTTTTCGCACGATTGATATAAGCAGTAGAAACATAAGCACCAATTGAATCTCCAGCTACAAGATCACTTTCGGTGGCCAAACCTGCCCATTTCCTTGACTCGCGGCATTCGGCAGCTAGATCTGCAAGATATTCCACATCATTCGGGAAAAGGAAGGCTAGTATTTTTTCTGCCGATGTTGCTATTGCAGCATCTTCAGAAGGATAAGAAGGGATATCATTTTCGGGATAGGCCAATGTAATGCTGGCATCGGTTTTATATAAAGCAGGTCGATTATTAGTGAATTTATAATACCATGCGCTTATCACTGCATCATAAAATGAAGCACTTAAATGAGCATACATCCTGTTGGCAAAAGGAGGATGTGCAAATGGAAAATCGGAGGTAAGTGGTGATGAAGTTGGTGGCGGATATGTTCCTTCTGGTCCGGGATCAGGGGGAAGATTATATTTTGCAACAAGGCCTTCAGCAATTTCCATCCAACGAATCACCGTATTATTTCCCCAGTAGTCAACAATTTCCTGTTGCTCTGCTGTAAGTGAGGATGATAATTCCTTTACTTCTGCCAGCTCAGCCAGGTATTCTGCTGAAGCTACATCGGCCGCAGCAGGGATGATGACTTCAGCACCTGATGTAAGTAAAATTGGCTTCCAGCTCCCGCCATCTTCATCTTTCGACGCAAATGTATAAGCAGAATATTGGATGCCTGTGGGGATATCACTTTGGCATGCGTTAAAAATCATTGCGACTGAAAAAATCAGTGCACTGAATATGATGATATTTTTTTTCATTTCAACAGTTATTTATTTTCTTAATTATGACTTTATTAATTTATTCTGCAGGAGTTTCTTCCCCTTTTTTATTCCAAATATTAAAGAAGTAAGTAATTCCACCGCCTACACTAAAGGTTTTCCAGATATTTCTTCCATCAAGGGTATAAGAAGTATTGGCATGTAGACCAATTCCTTTTGCAAATTCAGGTATGTATTGAAAATTTGCTCCTATGCGCATTGCATCCATTTCATTTGAAGGAAATCCCTGGTCCCATGGGCGGATATCAAAACCACCTAATGTGTTGAACATGGAAAATTCTGCTTCCGCTTTAAATGTGATATTGTCTTTTGTGATATAGCCAAGCGTTGCAGAGTAATCAAATGCATTTGGCATATCAACAATGTTTGTGTTGTAAGCCTGGTCATCGGTAAAATAGTATCCTCGAACAAGCGCACAATTTCCTCTTAAATGGTAACCGGCTTGCGCCTTTGCAAATACACCCATATCTGTTCTATATGCTACTATTGCTCTTCCGATACCGTCAATGCAACCTAATCCAATAGCATAAGGATGTTCGGGGATATAATCGGTAGCAGGGAATGTTCCGGTTGCAGAAACCAGCGCCTGTAATTTTCCAATTCCGAGCTGTTTATCCAACAATTGGTATTTAGCAGCGATGAGAAAATCCTGAAAACCTGCATTAGCTTCAACATATCCATCGCTGGGAGAGAATTTAACAAACGGCATATTGGCATAAACATTCAGGTTTTTAATAATACCCAATGCAAAACCGGCAGCAACTGTTTGTCCGGTGAGGGTACCCACATTCCCATTCTCGATAAGCGAATCACCCTGCCAATATTCAGAGGCGGAAGAATAGGTATAAAAAACACCTCCACAAAATTGCCCAGGCTGCATTAATACAGCATCCGAAGGGGTTTGTGCACGGCTATTTGCCATCAAGGTGACAGTGAATAAACCGGAATAAATAAGTTTGTTTAGATTCATGTTTTATTTTAATTTATTTTTTGAAATTTATGGCAGCGAAAGTAGCTGCCCCATGGCCGAATGTTCAACTTGTTGCATAAAAATTTACCATTTTTAAGTTTTTTTTACAATTCAAATCATTTAATGGGGTTTATTTCTTTACAAACCTGTAAGTGTTAAATATGTTAGCATGGATAACTGGATTACAATTTATACTTTTAATTACCCCCACGAAGCATATATCATCAAAGGAAAACTGGAAAGTGAGGGGATTGATTGTATTTTAATGGATGAATTGAGAATTCAGTTTGACAATATGTTTTCAAACAGTTCGGGAGGAGTAAAACTGCAGGTGCACCCCGACAACGCTGACGAAGCAATTACAATAATGAAAGAAGGGGGATTTGAATTTTCATGAATCAACGTCCTTTATACATATAATTATAGAAATTGCCGTATCCATGTTTCAGCATCCTTTTCATTCGTAAACATTTTGGTAGGGTAAGGAGGTTTTTTTAAGGCGATAAAAACATTGGCAATCAATTTTGATATTTCAGAATTTGTGACGAGCGCAAGCGCCTTAATAAATTTGGGGGTTTCTTCACCTGCATAATCGCGGGCTTCCTGGGTTGGAAATGTAGCCTGAGAAATATCACCGATCCAGCAAATCATTTTACCGCCAGATCTTTCCTGTATAAACCTGAATGAATCAATTAAGCCTTCTTTTGTGATGACAACATCTTTTTTAGTTATAGAATAAAATATTCCATCGTCGCCAAACCACATAGTTGACAAAGGTGTATCATAGGCTCTGGAGGTATCGGTAGGTTGCACTTTTATTATCCGTTTAAAAATATTCAGCTTAGCTCTCCGGATATGTATGTCCTTTGCGGGATGAAAGGCAAACAAAGTACCTGTGGTTGGTACTTTTATGGTTGCCTCAAAGGTTATAATAAATTATTATTTTTCAAAGAATATCCGGTAATAATTTTAAACAGTAAAAAATACCTGGGGAAATATTTTCCTGGTCATAAAATTACGGTTCCAGCGATTTGAACATAATTTGTCTGCCTGGATGTGGTGCTGGCTTCGTCAGCTTGCGAATTTGTTTTTTCTGCAAGCATAATCCTGCTCGTTAGTTGAGTATCCTGCTTTGCGTATTTTTACGCTGCACTAAACCACACTTATGACAAAGCCATTCGTTTTTATTTTTTTATTTATAGTATGTATTGTTGCCAATGCCCAGTATAATTCGTCAATGGATCCGCGAAAATATATTGAAATATATGAATCGGCCCGCGGTTCTGATTCCGATATATTGATCTGGAGTTGGAACAACAGCATCCAAAATCCCACAAAAAAATATTTAATCGATAAGAACAGCACCTTGCGTATTAAATTTAAGATCGATGAAATGATCGCGGATGAAAATATTATCGGGGGATTTTCGCTTGGTGCACGGGTCAACGACAGGAATATTGAAGTGGAGCCTTACTATATTACCGGTAAAGAAAAAAGTGCTATTGGTTTTCCGGTAAATCTCTCCGCTGAGGTATTAACCACAGAGTTTTATAATCTTTTTCTTAAATTCTTTGATATCTACGAAGGATTTTATGTTTTATATTCTGACTCATTATCCGATTATGAAATAATAAATACTGTTGTTCTCCAATCCGGAAATCTTAAAGCTGCAAGAAATTACCTGGAAGAATTCAACAGTTTTTATGCCGATGATACCAAAAGCCAGATACTCGTGCAGATGCTTGGTATCGACCAGCAAACAATGGTTGCACTCATGGGTAATATGGATACACTGATGCAAAAGATCGATCACATTGAAAATACTCCCCGCACCGATGAATCTGATTTTGATGACGTGGATTATTTTATTAAACATTATACCGGCACCTATTATAGTATTTACAGTTATATCACTTCATTTTATAAACAGAGCTGCGCATCCCGTGGCGATAACGAAAATTCAACAGGAGTATATGTTGTGCCTGAAGACGTGAAATGTTTTAAGGAAAATATTAAACGCATTATTTATAGCAGGCTCGTTGATGGAAATATTTCGCTTTCAGCACTGGATATCAACCCAAATGATGTTGTTCGTATATATTTGATCTGGAATAATGCAAAAGGAATCAATACCTCAGAAAATTACCCGATTGAATTACCAATTGGAGAATTTACAGTTCGCAATCTCGGATTTTATGGGGATATTTCAGAATCTATCTTATTTATCAAAAGGGTTGAACAACCGCTTACACCTGAAACCAGCCCTTCCAATTTTAAACCTGCTCCCGGTTTCAATCTATTGTTAAATTATGGTGGAAGTAAATACGGGAACAATGGCGTTTTCACTTTTCTAAAACCATCGATTGGAATTAATGTGAGCCTTATTGATTTTGATACTACCGAAAACTCAGAAATGGGTGCTGGTTTTGTGCTTGGTTTATTTAATAATCAGGTATTTGCCAATGCGGGCTGGAATTTAAACGTTCCTACTCAGCCATTTTACTGGAGCCTTGGGTTTAGTTTTATAAATGCAGTGCAAACAGTTACTGAAGTGGCAGGAGGAAACACGGTGGGCGACAGGAACAGATAATTTACTTTTTGATAACAAATGTTTCCCACCCGTCATAATCACCATTATATTCGAGGGCCAATTTTCTTAATTCATCAGTTATTTTAGTAATAGAATCAATATTCACTAAATCTTCACGCGAAATTTGTAATTGATAAATATAATCCGTGGAACTTACGATATTCATGCTCTCCACTTTATAATTCATTGTTTTTACCTTTTTAGCAAAATTCTCCCTATCTTTTTTATCCTTAAAATAGATCCAGTGATCAACCTGCCTTGGTTTGGAAAGATCATCGCCCTGCGCAACCAATTGGTCTAATACCTTCTGGTTATTCATGATTCGCAATATCTCTTCTGTTGGATATAAAAATTGAATATATGCACGCCAATTCGCATCTTTTTCCAGTTTAATATAATATTTATAATTGTCAAATTTTGTTTTATAGAGGTCAGACAAAGCTTTTCTGATACCTGTGGTATCTTTTAAATAAATATAATCATATCTATCGCATTGATATGTGTAAGTGCCGGCCATTTCATTGCTGGTCATTTTTGAAATTATTGCGGACACAGAATCTGAAACAGCATATAAGGATTCCCATTCGCTATCGATCGGAAACCCATCGTCACCACAAGAATAATTTACCCCGGTTACCAATAAATAATTTAAGCTGAGATCAGGTGCTGTTTTTATGAGATCCATATTTAAGATCACACTTCCTGGTTTGCCCTCCCATTGAGCGATATAAGTACTCCAGTTGTCCGTTTGGGAGAAAGTGGAAGTG
>JBIOHA010000132.1:0-7503 GCA_044448625.1 Chitinophagales bacterium
GCAACACCATTCTCCACCTGTTGCAGAATGATCGATTGGCCGGAATCAGCAACATCGCTGGTGATCTCCACACCCCGGTTGATAGGGCCGGGATGCATGATGATGATCTCCTTGTTAATTGAATTCAGCAGCTCGCGGTTAATTCCATAATACAGTGAATATTCTCTTAGCGATGGAAAAAATTTAATGTCCTGTCGCTCCAGTTGAATTCTTAAAACATTGGCAACATCGCACCACTCCAAAGTTTCTTTTACATTATGGGAAACATTTACGCCGAGCGATCCGATAAATTTAGGCATTAATGTAGGCGGTCCGCAAAGCGTAACATCGGCGCCTAATTTTTTCAGGCAATAAATATTTGAACCTGCAACTCTTGAGTGCAAAATGTCGCCGATAATTGCCACCCGTACACCTTTGAGATCTGTTAATCGTGTGCCTGCTTTTTCACCGAGTTTTTCCATCATGCTATATGCATCAAGCAAACCCTGGGTTGGATGTTCATGTGTTCCATCGCCGGCATTGATAATATTTGCATCAATATGTTTTGATAATAATACTGCTGCTCCGGGACTTTGATGGCGCAATACCACCATATCCACTTTCATTGCGAGGATATTATTTACCGTATCAATTAATGTTTCACCTTTTTTTACCGATGATGATGAAGATGAAAAATTAACGATATCGGCACTTAATCTTTTTTCAGCAAGCTCGAATGAAATTCTTGTGCGTGTGCTGTTCTCAAAAAATATATTAGCAATGGTAATATCTCTTAATGTCGGAACCCTTTTTATCGGTCGGTTCAGTACTTCTTTAAAATTGTCGGCTGTATTAAATATGAGTTGTATATCTTCCGGGAGAAGATCTTTAATTGCGATAAGATGTTTAACACTCAGGTTGCTCATATTATTCCTTGAACGGTACTATCCATACTTTGTCGTTATTCGCATTTTCGCTCCACTCTACCCTTACTTTTTCGCTCGTAACAGCGTCAACAGTTTTTCCAACATAATCAGGTGTAATGGGAACGTGCCGGCTCAGTCGTCGATCGATCAACACCAGCAATTCAATTTTCGCGGGCCTTCCAAAATCCAGCAATGCATCCAATGCACTTCTTATAGTTCTGCCGGTATAAAAAACATCGTCGATGAGCACAACATTTTTTCCTTCAATAATAAATTCAATATCTGTTTCTTCGGCCAACAACGGTTTTTCACGGTGGCGGAAATCGTCGCGATAAAATGTGGCGTCGAGTAGGCCGTAATTGATGGTTACCCCAGGTAATAATTCATGTAATTTATTGAGGATACGTTTGGCCAGAAAAATGCCGCGGGGCTGCACGCCTATTAAACATGCATTCGAAAAATCGCCATGGTTCTCTATTAATTGGTGACAAAGCCGCTCGATGGTGAGCTGGAATTTCTGACTGTCAAGAATAATGCGGCTTTGCATTAAAACGTAAAGATAAGGTTTGACGGTGAAAATACAAAGATTCGAAGATTTGAAGATTTGAAGGGAGAAGATTCGAAGGGTGGGTTTCAGGGAATTTTATATTTTTACTTTATGAAGCGATTATTGTTTTTCATTACTATTCTTATTTCAACACAGGTTGGAGCACAAACGTACTCTGATTCCATGTACCAGAAATTTGATGAAAGCTTTAACCGCCTTTATGATGGAAATTCAAACCTGGTGCCTGATGATGTAAAGATCAATTTGAAGGATTCGATATATGCTTATGTAATTACAAATGATGATCTTAAAAAAATTACGGCAATTTCGGATATCCTTAAAATGAAAAAGAATGAGGGGATCTATTCTTATGACGCTTATTTTTTTGTGAAAACTTCTCAGCTTCAGTTATATATCGATGAAGGACATAACGTGCTCCTAACGGCAACGATCGAAGATTGCATAAAAAGGGCTGGACCTGGTTCCTTCTTTATATTAGCGAAGATCCATTTTGATGGTGATGGAATTAGCGAGAACCATGTGCCGATTGTGATTAAAGTAATTTAATATCGAATGGATCTATATCTTCACCACTTTCTTCACCACCCTGCTTCCTGCCATATTCATTTCAATAAAATAATTGCCTGCAGGTAAATTCAATGCAGGGATTGTCACATTAACTTCACCATTTATTTTTTCCGAATAAATTAATTCTCCGGTAGCGTTAAATAAATTCAGCGTGGCTTTATTTAATTGTTGGTTGGCAGCAATTAAAATATGATCTGCAACCGGGTTAGGATATATTTGGATATCAAGATCTAAAATTTCATCTATGGATAATTGCGGAGGCTCTTTTTGCGGCATGGCAATTTTCCATAATCCACGGCCATATGTTCCGGCGAATAATGTTGCAGATTCCGTATCAAAATATATTTCATACACTGAAACGATCGGCATTGAAATTCCGAGCAGGTTCCAGTTTACACCATCATTGTACGAATAATAACAACCGACATCTGTTGCGATCATCAATGCCGTAGTATCACCGATCCTTCCTATCTGAATATCATTAACAGGAAAATCAGGCATATCACCGGAAATATTTGTCCATGTGTCGCCGGCATTTGTCGATTTATAAATATGTGCAATATCTTCCGCCCACCTGAAACCGCTGAATGTTACATAAACGGTTTCAGCATCATCGGGATCCGTTTCAATACTCATACAATAACGGTATGGTAATCCATCGGTAATTAATTCCCAGTTATCGCCATAATCTTTGCTTCGCCAAACATTTGCATCATCGGTGCCGATATAAATATAATTTGTATCAGCAGGTGCATTGTGAATAGTGAAAATACTTCCGAATGTTAAACCGATGCCCTGGCTACCATTCGTGAGGTCGTCGCTTATGGTTGCACTGAAATTTCCATAATTATTTGTGCGATAAACTTTGGCGCCTGCAAAATAAATTGTTTTTGGATTTAACGGATTTACTTCAACAGGACTTCTCCAGTTATATCTGTCGGAAGGCAAACCAAAAAATACATCTGTTCCTCCAACATATCCATAATAACCGCCGTATTGATAATTTGCATAATAGGAATCCTCATCTACAGGTACAAATTTCGTACTCACACCATCACCACCATTTACAAATGACCAATTGCCTGCAGCATCTCTTATAAAACTTCCGTTGTCCTGTGCACCACCTATCATCCTGCTGGTATCACCGGGATAAATATCTATGGTATATAATTGTGTTACTGGAATATTTTGATCAGTAGTATACGTTGCAAAGTCATTATCAGTAAAAAATAATCCTCCATCACTTCCCATTATTTTAAAATTTTCGTTGGTTGGCGAAATATATAAAGCATGGCAATCAACATGCGCACTTGTGGCAAATCCATTCCATGAATTTCCTCCATTGTTTGAACGCGAGCAGGTAAATCCCACCCAATACACTTTATTTGCATCAAATGGATTAACACGCACTCCGCCAAACCAGGTATCCTGAGAAGAAGTGGCAACTTCATCTTCACAGTCCAAAGCGATCCATGTATCACCACCATCCACCGTTTTATAAATATCTTCCAGCGATTCGCTGCTGTTTACAATTGCAGCATAAATAATATTTGGATTTGAAGGAGCCAGTGCAAGTGTAATTTTCGCAAGTGCTGCATTCGGCAATCCGTTGGTTAGCATCGTCCAGGTATCGCCGCCATCTTCGCTTCGATAAATTCTGCTTCCAAAACCGGAATAATCTTTTCGGTTATATCTTCTCACCCGTTCCCATGTACTCGCATAAATAATATCAGGATCATCGGGATTAATTGTAACATCAATTCCGCCGGTTGAATCATTTACAAATAAAACTTTTTCCCAGGTTGTGCCGCCATTTTCAGTTCTGTAAATTCCGCGTTCAGCGCTGTTTTCAAAAAGATCGCCAAGCATGGCAGCAAAAATTATTTGCGGGTTATCCTGGTTGATCGCAATTCTACCTGTATTACCTCCTTCGGTTAAACCGATATTCGTCCAGGTGTCACCACCGTTAGTAGATTTATAAATTCCATTACCATCGTAGGTAACTGAACCGGTACCATTTCCCGGTTCACCCGTACCAACATAAAT
This sequence comes from Chitinophagales bacterium, assembly GCA_044448625.1. Taxonomy (GTDB): domain Bacteria; phylum Bacteroidota; class Bacteroidia; order Chitinophagales; family BACL12; genus UBA7236. The sequence goes on from JBIOHA010000132.1 coordinate 4,087, forward strand.
TAAATTAGTGTCAACCGGATCAATTGCAATATCTCCTATTGACAACGTTGGATTTTCATCAAATATATTTTGCCATGTATCGCCGCCGTTATATGATTTTAAAACACCTCCTGATGCAGTACCTACATAAATAGTATTGTCATTTCCCGGAGGGCAAACAATATCGAGAATTCTGCCGCCAATAGTAACTGGCCCAATAAAATGCCAGTCGTCAACATCGGTTATTTTTGAATTTATATTTTTTTGTTTTTGATTCATTGCAGCGTTCACTGCAAACCGCTGCGCTTTTTTATCAATTTTTCCATATGGAAATGCTTTCTGATCAAATAACCAGTCGTCGGAAATTTCACCTCCTTCGTTTTCTTCATTGAATTCTTTATTGGAAGGAGAAATTTTATCTGCAGTGAGGAAAACAGTTGCCGCAATTGCAAATATCGGCACGAGGAGCAATAAGTATTTTTTCATATATGATCTTTGGCGAATATAAATTTACTTCAAAATCCAATAACAGAGATCATTACTTGGAAATTCCCCAGGAATATGCGACTGTTCTTGTAAAGTATTTACTTGCAGGCACCGCCCTGATCTCGATCAAAATATCGCCTGCCTTATCATAATCGTTGGTGATGGTATAATACTGCCAGTAAAACAATCCCTCCATATTTTGACCGCCGCCAGAAAGTTCGCCACCGTCGGTGTTTTCATATAAGTACGACATATGTCGCGGATAAAACCTTACCAATTCTACTTCTTCGGGTTCCATTACAAAATTGATGCGGATGGTTTTATGGGCAGGTACTGTAAACCGAACATATTCCAGATCATAAATGGCATCGGGTTGAAAAATCAGATCCGACTCTGTGGCCCATGTAAAATCATAGTCTGTTTCCTGTATGGTGTTTAAAGCAATATGTAAATTGCGGCTCAGGTTTTCATGTTCATATGTAGTTTGATCACTTACTAAAGGATTAATATTGTTGTTATTATTCGTATTGTTGTTTGAATTGTTAAGTACAGCAACATCTGCTGGTTTCATCATCGATACATCTGTTGGTTTTCCTTCGTATTGCATGCAATTGGTTAATGTATATCTGGGTGTTGGATCACATAAAATATAAAGATTATCAGTATACAACCTCAGCGCTTTGCCCTGTATAACACCATTTGAATAGCGCACATAATAATAGGCTTCGAAGTTATAGCTAATGGTGCCGTAACCATCAGGAACGTCGTTAATAAAATTTGAATTAAAATAAATAGTATTGTTTTGCAGGTAATTATCATACCTGCGATGAATGGATCCTGTACCAGTATAAATTGTTGTGTTTCCATTTTTTAATCCATTGATAAACTGGCTGTGCACCACCATAGAATCGTATGGCATAATTATCGTGCCTTGTCCATTTAATTTTCCATTCGCAAAATTCCCATCGAATATATTTCCTTTTCCATCTTTATAAATTCCTTTTCCATTTGCACAATCACCTGTAAGGCAACCTCCTTTTACAGAAGATGCAGGTTGATTATAAATAAAAAAGCAGTTCATATATACCGCCATTTCGTTTCCTTCATCTGTTGGCCGGACAAAAGTTAATTGGACCTGACTATTTATGTTGCCCGTTAATTTTGAAATGATCTCAAATTTGTTCATGTCGTAAATATATTTTGCATTATCGGCAACACTGGTCAAACGATCGCCGGGTTTTAATCCTGCTAACCATGCCGGGCCATATTTTTCAACCTTTGAAATAAACCAAAACCCATTTGTTTGAACCACATCCATTCCAATACCGCAAATTAATTTATTGGTAAATGATGCAGCATCCATCATCCCGATAATTTCATTTATTGATTTTACATTAATTACTGAGTCTTGGCGAAATTTTATTAATGCGATCGCAGCCTGTTCATCATAATATTTTTGTAATGCAGCTGCTTCTTCATCTGCTTTTTGTTGTGCAAGTTGTTTTTCGAGATCTTCTTTCCTCTTTTTTTCTGCTAATGCCGCTTGGTATTTATTTTCCGCATCGAGTTTTATTTTTTCTTTTTGCAGGAGGGTTTCATATTTACCATTTATATCATCTGGATCAGGATAAACTTTATTCACGACATTTCCCGTATAGGTATCACCATTTTCAAATAGAATTGTTTTCACGTCTCCCTTACAATTTACAAGACAAGTTCCCAGCAATTTTTCACCACCTTCAACAGGTGAGCGGTTTGCTTTTGGAAATTCAGCAGTATAGCTGATCATGCTTACATAATGTTCGCCCTGTTGTTGCCAACCCGGTGTGGTGTATAATATGAGGCAACAATCGTATTGACGGTTATTTAACTGGTTTAGAAATTGTTCTCCGGTGAGGTTTTTTGAGTAACCGGCATTTGGTTCACCGGCGAGCCAAAGCATTTCAGCACCCGGAATCATGCCCGCCATATCAGCAGGACTTCCGTTTCTTACATAAGTGATCAGTGGGATAGTATAAAAACTATCGGGTGTAGAGGTATGGATCATCACGAATTTGAATCCGAAATCCCTGCATTCGTAAACCTGTGCTTTTGATATAAATAATGAAATTGAAAACAAAAAAATAAGTGGGAATTTCCTGTTCATGCGTTTGGGTTTGATTATAAAAGTAGGTAATTCTGAAAGATAAAATAAAGGCGACCAGTTTTTCAACCGATCGCCTTTTGCATGATCAAGATTTATCTGTCGCAGAGACCTTCACCAACAGCACAATCAATTAACTAAAACTAAAAATCAATAAATTCCGGCGTAGCTCTTTGTTGTAATTTCAACAATGCCGCCGGTAACATCGCCGTAATTTGCGGGGATCCCGCCGGTTAAAACACTTATGGAATAAATGGCATTCATGGGAACATATAAACTGCCGATCACTTTTACACCGTCAACAACATACAACGTTGCATCTTCTCGCGAGCCTCCGAGAAACATGCCGCCAGTTTTTTCATCTACCTGTACTTTCGGTGCCTGTGCGGCAACTTCTAACGGGTGGCTTACCGCCATATTACCAATCATTCCTGCATCAAATGTTGTTATTTCACCAGGAACCTGGACATTAACAAGTGATGGCTTTATGACCAGTTCAATGAGATCGGTTCCTTCATTCATTTCAAAAACCTGGAAATTCAATCCGTTGGCTTCAACAATTAAGTCTTTGAAATTATAAGTGCTATACCCGGTATAATTTACTGAAACATCATATTTACCCGGCTTTAAAGGTTTAAAAACAAATACACCGTTATCGTTGGTACCTGTTTCCATTACTGTAACATCGTTTGACAGGAGTATCATGTGTGCACCCGGCAAACCGACTTTTGTACTGGCATCAATTACTTTTCCTGTGATCTCACCTTCATTTTGCGAGAAGGCTGTTGCAGAAATAAATAATGCAAAAA
>JBIOHA010000133.1:0-7482 GCA_044448625.1 Chitinophagales bacterium
CATAACTACAGATACAAACGATGAAATTATTTTCACAGGCTATTTTAGTAATACAGTAGATTTTGATCCGGGACCAGGTATATTCAATCTTACAACCGGTTTTTCTCAAACCATTTACCTTGCTAAATTATCTTCTGACGGTTCACTTGATTGGGCAAAAAAAATTACAGGTACGGAAGCCACATCTGCTGAAGCTATTACAACAGACCCTAATAATAACATTCTTTTAACGGGGTATTTTTATGGTACCTGCGATTTTGATCCGGGTCCTGGTGTATCAGAATTGATTGCATTTTCTGCAGATAATTTCATCGCCAAATATGATGCATTCGGAAATTATATCTGGGCGGTTAGATTCGGAAGCGAAGCTGGAGGTTATGGTATGTCGATCGTTGCTGACGCTGCATTAAATGTTTATTCGTCTGGTGTGTTTTGGGAAGGATATGCAGATTTCGATCCGGGCACCGATGTATTTGAATTAAGTGCAGAAGGCTGGTATGATTTTTATATTCAAAAACTTTCTGAAACAGGATGCGGTGGGATGACACTGGTTTTCGACAGTGTTGCCAATGCAACATGTACATCAAATGGTTATGCTGCAACATCTGTTTTGTATGGCACAGCTCCATTCGAATATATTTGGACCGATGCACCGGTGGTTGAAGATTCCGTAATTGTATTTCCTGTAGCAGGCACATATCACATCACAGCAACAGATGCGAATGCATGCACAAAGTCAACTGCATTATTAATTGAAGGCCCGGTTGATATTAGTGAAATGGATATGACGGGAAATATTGTATACGACGGTTTCATACCCGGATTTAATTCTACCTTATGGATAGATGTATATAATAATGGTTGTGTTCCCGGTAGTGGGACCGTCTCAGTAATGCTCGATCCACTAATTCATTATACAGGTGCGCAGCCGACGCCGGATATCATCGCTGAAAATATGTTGATCTGGAATTTCGACGATGTAGATTATGATTCAATTCATGAAACATTCGAAGTTTATTTTTATACATCAATTGATGCAACATTAGATGATTTTATCGACCTTCAACTTAATGTAAGCACTCCGGGTGATGATGATATTACAAATGATATAAAAGATTATCATCAGCAGGTGGTGGGTGCATATGACCCCAATGATAAAACTGTATTTCCTGCCGGAGATTGTGATGACGGATTTATTATCAATACACAAAAACTAACATACACGATCCGTTTTCAAAATACCGGAACTGCAGAAGCTGTAAATATTAAAATATTTGATACCATTTCAACAAAGCTCAATATCACAACGCTCAAAGTGGTCAGTTCAAGTCACCCGATGTATACAGAAAAGCCGGATGATAATTCTGTGATATTTGTATTTAACAATATTAATCTTCCCGACAGCAATACAAATGAGGTGGAAAGTCATGGCTATGTGATCTTTGAGATATTTCCGAAAACGGGTTTGGCTGACGGACAAACGATCAGGAATTCAGCAGCTATCGTATTTGATTTTAATGATCCTATAATTACGAATAAAACACTCAATACGATTAGAAGTGTAATACCCGATTACGAGTATGAACAAAACGTTACTATTTGCGAAGGTGACAGTTATGAATTGGGCGGACATTCATATGATAGTGCCGGTGTGTATTGGGATTATCTTATAGCATTGGATGGTTGTGATAGCTTGGTAAGGACAACAATTTTTGTAAACCCTGAAAGCGAATCAACATTAAATGCAGAAATATGTGATGGCGAAAATTTTGAACTTGGCGGAGATATCTTTACTGATGCTGGATCATATATTGTTGAACTGGTAAATATGTTTGGTTGCGACAGCACAATAAATTTAAATTTAATTGTTGATCCTGCTTATGATGAAACGATAGCAACAACTATCTGCAACGACGAAAATTATTTATTTAATGGCGAATTATTAACTGAAACTGGAAATTACACTGCAAATTTCTCTACAGTCTTAGGATGCGATTCAATTTTTCATCTTGATCTGGAAGTGATTGAGTTAGATGTTACTGTCGACAATTCAGGGTCAACACTATCGGCAAATTTGCCAGGCATGGCATATCAATGGATCAATTGTGATGAAGAGTTTTCATCCATCGACGGTGAAACAAATCAGTCGTTCACTCCTGAAACAACTGGTAATTATGCTGTAATTATTAATGATGGAACATGTTATGATACATCCATATGTTATTTCGTGAATTATATCGGCATTTTCGATCAGGATCTATTTCCACCGGTTGAAATTTTTCCAAATCCTGCATCTGAAATGCTTACAATTATGATAGGGGAGTCGTCAGGAATATTAAAAGGAGTGATATTTAATTCCGAAGGCGGTGAGGTAATTGCACTTGATGATCTACATCCAGGCTCAACCCTATTAAATATCACGTCATTGAGTGCCGGTATTTATATGATCTATTTTTCTAATAAAGAAGTTGGATTTATGAAAGCGTTTGTGAAGGAGTGATGATCTTGTCTGAAATGTTTTCAGTGTATCAACACATTTATATCCAAATCAGTTAAGGAATATATACAGGAGGGACCAAGGAAATTAAAATCATATGGGGAGTTCAATTTATTTATTCTCTCCAGTCTGGCTGCAGAGGTTTGGGGAACAAGATGAATGCAAAAGGGCTTCCACCCAAATTTATTCGTAATTCGCTGTCTCATCATATTTTTTTCAGGATCGTTATCAAGGTGGGCGTCGCCAAGCTGTAGGCAATAAACATCGCCTGGTGAATGTTCAATAATTTCGGATGAAAATCCGAAAAACTTTGGCTCCCTCGCAAGCAGGTTTTTTAAATCGAGCTTTTTTATATTAAATCCATACATATAAGAATCAATAATTAGTTCTACTTCCTCCCATCCGGTTCCATAAAAGGTTTTTAATTCCTTCATGAGCAATTGATCACTATTTGTTTTAACGAGCAGGTCATAAAATAATGTATCAGCATCATCACCCATTATTACAAGTTTGATCAATTCTTTAAAAAATATGCGGGTTGATGGTTTAATATTATTGGTGTCGGTTTTCATAATGGATATTGCCACATTCAGATCAGCAGAAACCGGAATGACCTTAATATCATTATATGGAGGATAATATACCTTCGTGTAATGATCATAAAAAGTAAGCGTTAGCAATGCAAAAATGGTTCTATTGGTATTCTGTGCATAATTCACATCAACACATGTAGCCCGCAAACCGGGTTTCAATTCGTTCAGGTATCTCAGGTTTTTTAACCGCGAATAATAATAATAATTGTTTTCACCTAGAAAATATATCCATGATGTGTCGCCGGTAGTAATATATTGCCTTACAAAATAACCATAACAATTAGGTAGTTCAAGCAGAAAATGATTTACACCGCATTGGTTCACCAGGTACTTGCGAATTGAATCTTCAACAAAAGCAGTACGACTGATCATTGCAATATTTTCAGGGGATTGTCCATCCTGATCCAAATGCACTTCCCCTATCATATACACTTGTCTGCCTACCGGAATAATATCCTGCGGATCTGAACAGGTTTGCTGTGCAACAATTTCGGATGTAATTGTGACCAGCAATATGAAAATCAATGGTGCTTTAAAATATTTCATAACCGCTTTATCTCTTCAGAAGAAGTGATATTATTATAAATATAGCGAATTTTATAAGGATAATAAGCCGTTCGGCATTTTTAGAAAACATCGGGCTACAGCGATATTAATTTAATGTAAGTAAATTAGTGGAATGAAATTCATCTTATTGCTTTTTGCACTTCCGGTTATTTGCTTTGGTCAGACTACTATTAGCTGGGAACCTGCGTTACCCGTTTCAGAATCCTCCTTCAGCAACATGCATCCCAGAATTGTGTTAGACAGAAATAATAATCCATTGGTGTTATGGGGAAACATGATGGAAGCGGCAGCATATTTTTCACGCTGGACCGGCACCGGATTTTCAGAACCGGTGAGGGTAACCCCTGTGGATATGGCAATATTTGCTGCCTCATGGGCCGGACCCGATATTGCCGCTTTCGGTGATACGATATATGTTGTTTTTAAAGAAAATCCGGAGGTAACTGCTCCCGCTTTTTGTGTGCATTCGTACAATGGCGGATCAACTTTCTCTGATCCGGTGCAGGTTGATATTATGTTGGGAGATAATGTTTCGAGATTTCCTTCGGTAACTGTTAATGAAGAAGGGCAACCCATTGTTGCTTTCATGCGACTGGATAGCGATTTTGGAAATGCAAGATATGTTGTGGCAACATCAGATGATTTTGGTAATAGTTTTAATATGGATGTTTTGGCAAGTGGTTTTTCCGGCGGAGATGTTTGTGATTGTTGTCCGGTTGGTGTTATTGCTGAAAATAATTATGTCGCGACTTTATACAGAGATAATTTAGACGATCTGCGCAATTCATGGGCAGGAATTTCAACCACCGGGGGCGATATGTTCATGAATGGAATTCAAATTGATCAAACAGATTGGACGATCAATTCCTGTCCTTCAACTGGTCCCGATGGCGTGATAATAAATGATAGCCTATATGCTGTTTTTATGAGTGCGGCCGGAGGAATTGAGCGGGTTTATTTTTCTTCCTCCTCTCTCATTTCTTACACTGCAAATATGAGCAAAAGAATTACCAATGAATTTCCTGATCTTACATCTCAAAAATACCCCCGCATTGCAAATTACGGCAATGCTGTTGCCATTGCCTGGCGACAAAATGTGGCCACCGATTCTGAAATCCCTTTATTATTTACTGCTGATATTACAAATGGACTTCCTTTAGCGTATGATACTGTTGCCTTGCTCGATTTTTATGGTTTGGAAAATACCGATGTCGCAGTTTCATCAACAACGGTTCATGTTATCTGGCAGGATAATTATAATGATGTGGTAATGTACAGAAGCGGAAGTTATACTCAACCGGTTTTGGTTAGTGATATTACAGATGATAAAACAATTAGCTTATATCCTAATCCCGCAAGCGATCAAATTAATATCGAACTGAACAATTTCACTGATGGAAATATTGATCTTGTGTTATTCGACATTTCCGGCAACCCGATCTTAAAAAAGAAATATTCATATTCTCCAACAATAAAAGTCGATATCTCAAATTTGGCAGGAGGAATTTATTTAGTGGAAATAATTGATGGTAATGGAAAGGGAAGTAAACGAATATTTTGTGTGATGAAATGATGCGGATTTTCGATTTGGTAATTTATGGTTTTGCAATAAGCAGTAACTTCAATTACTAAATAGACAATTAATAAATTACTAAATTGTTGGGATTTTCGATTTGTCCGACGTACTGCGGATCGATTAAATAATTTATTCTTTTGGCAACACTCCGTTCATAGTAAGACTCATCATTTCGAGGTTTCCAAAAAAATAAGCACTATCGCCGCTCCAGCTGCCAGTGGACGGAATCGAAACCTGGTATTGATATGTCAGGGTATTTTTGCCATTGCCTTCATCCTGCCATACATAGTATTCGTCACAATTGTGAAATTCGCCCAGGTTTTGGATTGGGAATACAACTGTTTGCCCGCCAACCTCAAATACAAATAGCGAATCAATAAAATTATCATCAGCGGAAGTAAGGAGCAGGGTGCTGCTGATAAGCGGAGGCTCAAAAGTACAAAGCGTGCTAAAATCGGTTGTAAGCTTAAAAACGGAGTAACCATTCTCAGTGGTATATGAATAAATATAGGTAACGAAATTGTTACCAAAACTCAACGTAGTATCACTTGTAAAAAAATCAAATGCATTGTAGATCGTGAAATCTGAGAGGGTCTCATCGCCACACTCTTGCGCTATGGTTGGATCGTCACCCCGTTTGCAACCATTGATTGATATGGAAATGATCAGCAAAAGAATAATTTGTTTCATTGGTTTTTTAACAAAAATAACAAATAGCAATTAATCTTGCATGAAGGCTGGAAAAATTAATTGAGCTTGTTGGGATTTTCGATTTGTTCAGCCGTACGGCGGACTAAATTAATAAATTATTACCCTCAAACTTTCCACTCCTTCTAAAGTAATTAATTCAACAAAATAAACTCCGGGGCTACACTTATTTAATTCAATCTTATTTTCTGGATTTGTTATAATGGTTTCATAAACTAATTCGCCTGCAATATTAAAAACAGAGATCATTTTACCGGTTAATATGTCGTTTTCGAAGTGCAAATTGAAAATACCCTTATTTGGATTCGGATAAATATTTAATCCAGCTGCCGTATTTAAATCGTTGTTGATGGATGTTGTATAAGGTTCAAACGCGATTTTGGAAGCGTATACATGATACTGATCCGCCACCCGCTCTTCTATCCAGCTAAATATCCAGTTATTATCCGGCGCTTTATTCATGTTGACATAAAGCTTTGATTCGCTAGAATTTGCCCCGATCACCTGGTCGCCATTAAATGTTCCGTCGGGTTTAACATTTCTTGCTTTGATGAGTGAAAGCGCTGCTATTTCTTTTACGGCAATTACTGCACCTCCAAAACCATCTGATTTTATGAATGGCTCCTGTTCCGTATCATCAACAGGTGTAAATACATTTAGCCCGTCATCGCCCCATAATCTTTCACCTGCTTCATTTATTTTTTGTGCGAATGATTCACCGGGAAATCCTTCTGTCCATGTAATAAATGCTCCGCCTTCGGAAGATGGTTCAATGCTGTATTCTGTTTGAAATTCATCGGGATCGCTGGATGCAACACCATTTTCCGGCCATAATAAATTTCCATTTTCATCTACGTGTTGTGCAAATAACTGCGTGAGATCATTTCTCCAATCGGTCCATGCAATATAAACACCGCTTTCACCATCAAAAGCTGCTACTGGTTCAGTCATATCTATATCCACCAATGTAGTAATTGGAATTCCGTTTTCAGCCCAGAGCATATCACCATCTTTATTAAATCGCTGCACTGCTATACTTTCATTGTTGAGCCGATCATCCCTCCATGTTGCAAAAGCCCCGCCGATCCCATCGGTAACCATTTCTATTGCGCCTGTATTTGAAGCATCATTATTACAAACAACATGATCATCCCACAATAAATCTCCATCACTATTAATTCTGCCGGCAAAAATCACTTCATCGGTTTCCACCAGATCAGTATGGCCATAATAAATAATTAAAGCTCCTCCTTCGCCGTCGCTAACAATTTCTTTTTGAAGATCATTAGTCGACGTTATAATTAATGACGAAACACGCACGCCATCATTATCCCATAAAATATCTCCCTCAAAATCGACATGCTGCATATAAAAATCTATTGAATCGTCGGTGAACCTTTCATCCCGCCAGATGACATAAAATCCATTGTCGCCATCTGCAATGATCTCCGGTTGATATTGCTCTTTATTAGTTGTTACCAGCGGTTCACCGGCAGGATCCCAAAGACTGTTTCCATTTTCATCCATATGCTGCATATAAA
>JBIOHA010000134.1:0-7464 GCA_044448625.1 Chitinophagales bacterium
ATCCTGATTCCCCTCAATCGAAAAAGTAGGAATAGGATTTACTTTGTTATAATCTGAATATCCAAAAACATTAACCAATCCTTCATTTATATTGCCGTTATCAAAAAAAGGAGCAGATACAACAATATAATAATTATTTTCACTTTTTAATTCTGTTATTTGCGAACCAAATCCGGCATCAACCTGATTTAATTGGGGAAATAAACCTGTGGTACCCACACCGCCATATTGACCCTGAATAATAAATACCAGTCCTTCATCCGACGACCCGTTATCAAACTCATATGCACCAATAGCAATATCATCATAATTATCATTATTTAAATCTCCGCAATTGCTCAATACTCTTCCAATTCTTCCATTGGTTTGCTGGCCGTAAATTATATTTTGAGCTGAATTATTTATGCCACCGGAAGAACCGAGATAAATAAAAACGGCACCTTCATCAGTAAAAGAATGAGTAACATTCGGAGCACCTACCATCACATCATCAAAGCCATCATTATTAATATCGCCGGCTGAACCACATGAAAAACCGTATTGACCCGATTCGACCGGCCCACCGCTCAGCCATGAAGGCGTTGCAGGCAAGCCTGATGAAGAACCATAATAAGCGTAAACTTTACCGGAAGCCGAATATCCAAAACTCTGACCATATGCACCAATTACAATATCATCGTACCCATCGCCATTCACATCACCGGCATCATTTACCGATGCACCAAAATAGCCGCCTGAAACAGTTCCTTCAGCAGTCCATGAGGGACTCAATGCCAAGCCTCCTGAGGATCCATAAAATACGTATGCCTTTCCCTGGTTTGAATCTCCATAGGCATTTGCACCTGCAATCATGTCGTCAAATCCATCGCCATTTACGTCACCGGCATTGCTCAGATCATATCCAAAATTTACAAATGTTATATTCGGCTCGTAAGCCCAGTCAGGAGTTGTTGAAATAACTCCCGCTTCTCCATGATAGACATAAATTTTACCTTCGCTCGACTGACCATTGTTAAATTGATACGCACCTATCCCAAAATCGGAATATCCATCATTATTAACATCTCCCAATCCGGCTACTTTATAACCAAATGCAGCGCTGGCCAGGTTGGACTCATTTTGCCAGGCATATGTAGCTGAAATTCCGAGTGGTGACCCCATATAAAGATAAGCAGCACCTTCACTCGATTGCCCACCACTGTATTTCCAGGCCCCGATCAAAACATCATCGAAACCATCACTATTTACATCACCTGCATAACAAACTGAATTTCCAAATTGCATTGAGCTGATATTTAATTCAATAGAATTAGTTGGAGTGGAACTGAAACCTGCTGCTGTGCCATGATAAATAAATACTTTTCCTTCATCAGAACTCCCATTATCAAAATTTGGCGCTCCAACAATTAAATCAACATAACCGTCGGCATTTATGTCACCAGCTTCTGAAATTGAACGCCCAAAATAGGAGTATGCCTGGTCCGATTCTAAAATTTTATTTGGAGTGGTACTTAATGGATCAATAATAATTGGATATTCTGCATTTTGGTCGTCGACTATGATTGCAAGTTCTGAATTATTATTTTCATTTACAGAAAGCTCAAACCATGCATTTAGTAGTTGTTGATTCTTATCCCAAACAATCAAATCCTTATATAACAAATGGCCACTACCAATTTCGAGTGTTGATGAATTGATCAGTTTGGGTTTTAATGAGGAGATAATTTCTAACCGACATTCCAACATCCCGTTACCGTCAGCTCTTTTAGAAAGATAAAAATTCTGCCGCATTCCATCTGGTGTATTTAAATATTCAATCTTCAATCCATTATTATAATTATATAAAAGTTGATTATTTTCAAAAGTTTCAGGAACTGCTTTATTTGCATCATTTACTAAAATATTTTTCCTATAAATACCCTTTGTTTTAAATTCAATGGTCCAATCGTCATCATTTTCATTTACTATTCTCGGTTTGACGCTGAACCCATTGTCTGAATATGCCAGCCTTAAATTATTTTCCCTGTTCGGGCTTTCAAATCTTTTATTTCCCTCTTGCCAATTAATATTATATTCTGATGCAATTATCGATCCTTTAATTTCATTTATAAGATTATCGCTGATTTTGCCTTCATTTTCATAAATAGATTCGGCCATTGTTTCGCGTGTTTCAGTACGTATTTTATAATTATCATAAGGCGTCGAAATATTATGATTTAATGAATCCGTCACGAAAACACCGCAGTTATTAAGGACCTGAATACCTGTAAAAATGAAGAGAAGGATAAATAGGCTAAGGAAGGATTGTATTTTCATCGATAGATTTTATATTCCAAAAATACAAAATCCATGTATCGAACTATCTCCAATTTCCTATTTTTGTGTCAATGAATTTTCTCGACGGTTTAAATGAGGCGCAGCAGGCTGCAGTAACGAATATCAACGGTCCAACGATGATCATTGCCGGGCCGGGTTCCGGTAAAACAAGGGTGCTCACCTATAGAGTTGCGTATTTAATGCAACAGGGGATCGACCCATTCTCTATTCTATCGCTCACTTTTACTAATAAAGCTGCCAGGGAAATGAAAAACCGGATAGAGCAGCTCATGGGTTCGGATGCAAGAAGTTTGTGGATGGGAACATTTCATTCTGTGTTTTCAAGAATATTAAGAAGTGAGGCCGATAAATTGGGATATCCATCCAACTTTACAATTTATGATACCGAAGATTCAAAAAATCTGCTCAAATCCATTGTGAAAGAAATGGGGCTGAACGATAAATTGTATAAACCCGGGTACGTGTATTACAGGATATCCCTCTCAAAAAATAATTTGATCGGTCCAAAAGAATATGAGAACAATATTGATCTGATAAATGAAGATGAAAGCAATGGCCGCCCGAAAATGAGTGAGGTATACTGGAACTATACTAAAAGATGTTTCAGGGCCGGTGCAATGGATTTTGATGACCTCCTGTTAAAAACGCATGAACTATTTGAGCGGTTTCCCGATGCATTATATAAATATCAGCACCGGTTTAAATATGTGATGATCGACGAGTTTCAGGATACGAATTTTTTACAGTATTCCATCGTCAAAAGGATTGCTGATGTTTATCAAAATATTGCTGTTGTAGGTGATGATGCTCAAAGTATTTATGCATTTCGCGGTGCGAGCATTGCAAATATTTTAAATTTTGAAAAAGATTTTCCCGAATTGCAAACATTCAGGCTTGAACAAAATTACAGATCTACGAAAGTAATTGTTGATGCCGCCAATAATATTATCTCAAAAAATAAACACCAGCTTGCAAAAAAAATATGGACCGACAACCTGGAAGGCGACACGATAAAAGTGATCCGTGCATTAAGTGACAATGAAGAAGGAAGAATGGTGGCGAATGTCATTTTTGAGCAACGTATGCGCGACCATATTAAAAACGGCGATTTCGCGATCCTGTACAGAACAAATGCGCAAAGCAGATCCTTTGAAGAAGGATTGAGGAAATTGAATATTCCATACAGGATCTATGGTGGTATTTCTTTTTATCAGCGCAAAGAAGTAAAGGACCTTATCGCCTATTTAAAACTTACGGTGAATCCCAACGATGAAGAATCGTTTAAACGCATAGTAAATTATCCTGTGCGTGGCATTGGTAAAACAACTATTGAAAAATTAACAGTATTCGCAGCAGATAACGACAAGAGTCTTTGGACAATGGCTGAGAATATTGAGTTACTGCAATTTAATTCCGGTGCAAAAAGAGCCCTTACCGAGTTTGTTACCATGATCAAAAGTTTTCAAACCATGCTCGGAAAAAAAGATGCTTATGAGGTAGCGGGCCATATTGCAAAGTCAACCGGAATATTAAAAGAGCTATACAACGACCAGAGCGTTGAAGGATTGAGTCGTTATGAAAATATCCAGGAGCTTTTGAATTCGATAAAAGAATTTGTAACACCGGATGAGGCGAATTCTGAATTTTTTGTTGAAACAATACCGGAAGAAATCATCACAGATGGAGAACATAAAAATAAATCGCTCGCAGAATATTTACAGCAGGTAGTTTTGTTGACAGATGCGGATGCTGAAGGAAAAGATGAGGAAACAGTAAAACTTATGACCATTCATGCGGCAAAAGGGCTGGAATTTGAAAGTGTTTTTGTTGTAGGGTTGGAAGAAAATTTATTTCCCGGTACTTTATCGGTTTCTTCAAGGGAAGATCTCGAAGAAGAAAGAAGATTGTTTTATGTGGCAGTTACAAGAGCAGAAAAAAAACTTACGCTTACTCATTCGGCAACGAGGTATAAATATGGAAACCTCGAATATTGCGAGCCTAGCCGCTTCCTTGAAGAAATGCCTCAAAATTTATTGGAATATGTAGGTTATAATTCGAATAAATGGAACGAGGATAAAAATATTTTTGAAAAAACATTTGAAAGCAGCACTTCGGTTACAAGCATTAAACCGAGGATACAAGCAGAAATATATACGCATACACCTTCAAAAGATTTCACTGCAGCATTTCCCGAAGAATTGCAATCAGGAATGGAAGTGGAACATCAGAAATTCGGATTTGGAAAAATAATCGCAATGGAAGGAAACAACGACGGCAAAATGGCTACCATATTTTTTCATAAAGCCGGACAGAAAAAGTTGTTGTTGAAATTTGCGAAGCTCGCGATAGTGCAGGGTGGTGAGTGAAATACATGAACGCGGATGACGCAGATGCAGCGGATGAAAACGGATTTTTTAACTATAAGCAAAAAAAAAATCGCATAAATAATTAATTTCCCTCTGCGCTCTCTGCGGCTCTGCGTGAGATTGCCTCAACTCAAATACGGATACTCCACTTTCACCAGAAACAACCCCTGTGCCGGTGCCGACATGGCCATTTTAAACCGTTCTTTATTTTTAATGCCGGTTTCGAATTCATCCAATGTCATTTTGTATTTTCCGATCTGGATCATTGCACCCACAATTAAACGCACCATGCCGCGAAGAAAACGATCGGCTGAAATATATAAAATTTTTGTTCCGGCTTCATCTCGCCAGTACACTTCTTTTATATTTACGATTGTTGTTTTTGAACCCTGTTTGCTCTTGCAAAAAGAATGAAAATCGTTGTATTTATAAAGTATACCGCAAGCTTTCTCCATGAGTTCAAAATCGAGATCGGGAATATGTTTGTACAGCATTAATTCATTTTGGAAAACATTTTTTTCAAATGTGATCCGGTATTCGTAAGCTCTGAGCGTAGCATCAAAACGTGCATGTGCATTTTCAGGAACGGGGATTACTCTTTTTGCAGAAATATCATTTGGTAAAAATTGATTGATGCGCAATATGAAATTAGCAGGAAATTCTTTTTCGGTATCAAAGTGAAGGAAAAATTGTTCGGCGTGAACTCCCGAATCGGTGCGGCCGCATCCCAGGCAATTAATTTCATCTCTCAAAATAGTTTGCAGCGCTTCGTCAACCTTTTGTTGAACCGATACACCGTTTGGCTGAATCTGCCATCCAACATAATTTGTTCCTTTATATGCTATTTCCAAAAAATACCGCACCGGCCACAAAATTAAGATTCGACCGGAGAAGATGAAGGCTTGAAGGCAGAAGATTCGAAGATTTGAAGGGGTCTGAAACTTCGTTTCTAATCCTGAACTCACGGGGCGTCTATCTCATTATTCATTACTCATTGTTCCTTATTCCTTCTGCAACTGCGACTGCCAACTGATTCCTCATTCCTCATTCCTCATTCCTCATTCCTTATTCCTCATTCCTTATTTTTGTGCCATGTGGCAACGAATCCAAACTATATTTTTATTGATCGCAGCAGCGGCGGCAATCGCTTTTATTTTTTTACCGCTTGCGGAATTTGAAGGCAATCTTTTTTATGCGAAGAATGATATCATTTCATCGGCCATTGCTGTAGCAATTGCACTCCTGAATTTTTTTATTATAAGTCAATATAAGGATAGAAAACTGCAATTGCGATTTTGTGCTATTGTTTTAGTATTGTCAATTGCATTAATGGGTGCATCAATATTAGCCGCTACAAAATACAGCGAATACGTGCGTTTTGAATTTGCCGCCGGAATTCCCGTGCTCATCATTATCGCAGTGTTTATGGCAAGAAGAAATATTAAGAAAGATGATGACCTCGTGAAGTCGATGGACAGGTTCAGATGAATCAAAATTGAGATTGCGGAATTTGAGAATTTAGAAATAGCGGAATTGAATTCCTAAATTCTGAAATTTTACATCTTCACTTTATTTGTTTTCCGGTCGCATATGCGGAAATAAAAGCACATCCTGAATAGAATGTGAATTCGTCATTATCATTGCCAGTCGATCTATTCCAATCCCAATACCTGCCGTTGGCGGCATACCATATTCCAATGCACGCAGAAAATCTTCATCGAGCTGCATTGCTTCTTCATCACCGCGTTTGCCCAATTCCAATTGCGATTCAAATCGTTCCCGCTGATCGATTGGATCATTTAATTCGCTGAATGCATTGCACATTTCTTTTCCATTAACGATCGCTTCGAAACGTTCTACCAGTCCTTCTTTGTCGCGGTGCTTTTTTGCAAGAGGGCTCATCTCAACGGGATAATCTGTAATAAATGTCGGCTGAATTAATTTGGGTTCGCATTTTTCACCGAATATCTCATCAATTATTTTTCCTTTACCCATTGTTGCATCAACTGGTACATGCAATTGTTTTGCGGTATTAAATATTTCTTCCTCGCTCATCGATGAAATATCAATACCCGTAAATTCGAGAATTGCGCCATACATCGTAAATCTTTTCCATGGGCGTTTGAAATTAATTAAATGATCACCTACCTGCACTTCAGTTGAACCGGTAACTTCAATGGCAACCTTTTCAATTAATTCTTCTGTTAAATGCATCATCCATTCATAATCTTTATATGCGACATATAATTCTATTTGTGTAAATTCAGGATTATGGAATCGATCCATACCCTCGTTTCGAAAATCTTTGCTGAATTCAAACACGCCATCAAATCCGCCAACAATTAATCTTTTTAAATATAATTCGTTGGCAATACGCAGATACAAAGGAATATCCAAAGCATTATGATGTGTAACAAAAGGCCTTGCCGCAGCACCTCCGGGAATCGGTTGCAATACAGGCGTATCAACTTCCACAGCACCGCGTTCATTTAAAAAAAAACGCATCGTATTTATTAATTGCGTGCGTTTAAGAAAAGTATTTTTTACTTCAGGATTAATGATAAGATCCGCATAACGCTGGCGATAACGGAACTCAGGATCGGTAACCTCATCATATACATTCCCGGCTTCATCGCGCTTCACAACCGGTAAAGGTTTTAATGATTTAGCAAGCAGCGTAAAGCTTTTTGCATGAATGGAAATTTCACCGGTGCGTGTAATAAATACAAAGCCGGTTACCCCGATTATATCACCTAAATCA
>JBIOHA010000135.1:0-7447 GCA_044448625.1 Chitinophagales bacterium
ACCGGGTATTATGCAGATAAAGATAAATTATTAATTGATGCTTGATACTGGATGTGTGATGCTGGATACTGGATACTGGATGATGGATGATGGATACTGGATGATGGATTCAAGATATTTTTCCTTTTTCCTCCATTCCGCATTTCTTTCATTCCTACTTCTTACTTCTCACTTCTCACTTCTTATTTCTTACTTCTTACTTCTTACTTCTTACTTCTTACTTCTTATATCCTACTTTACTCCATACTCACTCAGCCACCAACAAAACATTGCCATTGTTGCAGCACCCATCTGCAATTCTCTTTTATTCACTTTATCGAACGTGTCATTCGCTGTATGATGGAGATCCATGTACCGTTGAGAATCCGGTGTCAAACCAAATAAATATGCCCCGGCATCATCCAGCGGACCAATATCCGTTCCACCATGACCGGTGTTAAATGTATAAACACCATAAGGAAGAAATATTTTTTTCAGATCATTCAATTTGGGATGAGATTGAAAATCGGCATCGATGCTAAAACCGCGTGGCGAAAATCCACCGGCATCACTTTCCAATGCAGCGATATGTTTTTCAGTTGTACTGTTTTTCGCGTATTGTCCATATGTTTTTCCACCCATGTTGCCATTTTCTTCATTCATAAATAAAATACAACGTATGGTTCTTTTGGGCTGGATATTCAATGCTTTTAAAGATCGAACAACTTCCATTGCCTGCACACAACCTGCTCCATCATCGTGTGCACCTTCGCCAACATCCCAGCTATCGAGATGACCGCCAACAACAATAATTTCATTTGGAAATTCCGAACCGGTTATTTCACCAATTACACTATATGATTTTACATCAGGCAATTTTTTACAATTCAGGATCATTTTAAATTCCGCAGAAGAATTTTTTTGCAAGGCGTTATGCAGCATATCGGCATCCATAGCGCTAATAGCTACACATGGAATTTCCGGATTTCCACTTCTGAATCCCGTACTACCGGTATGCGGAAAATCATCATATGAAGAGCCAACGCTTCGCGTAATGCTTGCAATTGCGCCGTAAGCACTTGCCGAATCAGGCCCGTACCACCTGTAAGGGCCGGCTTCGCCATAACCTTCAAATGAGTTGATTACATTCTGCGGAAAAATATGATTAAAAAAAATAATTTTTCCCTTTACCTTTTCCTTCCCTAATTTTTTCAGCTCTGTGAAATCATCTACTTCAATAACGTTTGCAGTAATTCCATTTTCCGGCGTTGCGATGCTTCCTCCAAGCGCCAGAATATCTACCTGCCCCACACCAATTATTTCTCCATATTCTTTTTGTCCCCGCTCCCAATGCGGCACCATCACTTCCTGCAACCAAACTTTATCAAAACCTGCTTTTTTCATTTCGCTTTCGCCCCAGCGCACTGCCATATCGGCCTGCGGCGAACCACTTAACCGATGTCCAACACCTTTGCAGAGATCATGCAGCCAATCGTACGACTGGCCGTTCATCATCACTTCATCAAAAATTTTTCTGAATTGGATGCTGTCATTTATTTGCGTCCGGGCTTGTATTGAAATTGCAGATAAAATCAGGATCGAAAAAATTCCCTTCATTGAGCTAATTTTAATTTTGGAGCGAATATAATGAACTAAGTTCTTTTAATAAGGATTTTAACATGACCAGCGGGCGATACAATCCACGAACGACAGGCAATTCAAAATAAAATAACTTTGACCCACTAAGTATCAATAAATAATTTTTAATCAACATGAAATATAAATTACTCGGAAAAAGCGGTTTGAGGGTTTCTGAGATCTGCCTTGGTACAATGACTTTTGGTGATGAATGGGGTTGGGGTGCTGATCATACCTCCAGCAGAAATCAATTTTTCTCTTACCTTGATCACGGTGGAAATTTTATTGATACATCAAACAGGTACACTGAAGGAACAAGCGAACGGTTTCTCGGTGAATTTATAATGGAGAGCAACCAGCGCAAAGAAATTGTGCTTGCTACAAAATATTCTCTTATCACCGATCGCAGCGCAGGAATTAATCAAAGCGGCAATCATAAAAAAAATATGGTGCAATCTGTTGAGGATAGTTTAAAAAGATTGAACACCGATTATATCGACCTGTTTTATTTACATGCCTGGGATTTTACAACCAGGATTGAAGAAGTGCTCAGGGCAATGGATGATCTCATCCGTCAGGGAAAAATTTTATATACCGGCATTTCAAATACACCCGCATGGATCGTTTCGCGTGCTAATGCAATTGCCGAATTAAAGAACTGGACAGAATTTATTGCATTGCAGATCGAATATTCATTGATGCAAAGAACTGTGGAACGCGATCTCATCCCGATGGCAGATGAGTTGGAAATGAGTGTTGTGGGTTGGGCTCCGATTGCAGGTGGTGCGCTAACAGGCAAATATCTCGGAACCAACAATGACCCGAAAAGATTGCAACCAACAAGTGTTAGATTGTCGGAATCGAAACAAAAAATTACCACACTTGTTGTTCAGATCGCCGAGGAATTAAATTGTTCAGCTGCGCAGGTGGCCATTGCATGGGTAATGAAACAGGGAAAAAATATTATTCCTATAGTAGGTGCAAGAAGTGAAGATCAATTGAAAAATAATTTAAATTCAATCGATATAAATATATCTGAAGAACAGCTGAAACGATTAAATGAAGTGAGTAAAATTGAACTCGGTTACCCCCACGAATTTTTAAAAGGTGAGGGGGTGCAGGATATATTGTTTAGTGGGAAACGGAAAGAACTGAAGTGATTGTCGATTTATCATTTTCGATTTGGTAATTGTCGATTTAGTAATTTAAGATGCGTTATCCAATGGAATTCATAGTTCCAAATTATTAAATTGACAATTAATAGCTTACTAAAATTACCAAATCGACAATTAAAAAATTACTAAATCAAATTCATGCTTGGAAACAGGTTTATAAAATATAAGGAACAGCAAAAATCAACATTCGATAAATTATTCGAATTGTTGAAGGAGCTTTTGATATATACTTCGGGAGATGTTGCCGAAGCATTGGATTGGTTAAACCAACTGGATAATAAATATAAGATCACAACACCGGAATATGGCATGGGTGATTTCATCGAGGAGTTGAAGGACCGTGGGTTTTTAAAAGAGGAAGACCCGGAAAGCGGGATAGTGCAGATCACTTCTAAAATGGAACAATCGATCCGGAAAACTTCGCTTGATCAGATATTCGGGAAATTAAAAAAATCGCAAAACGGAAATCATAAAACGTCGCATACAGGATCGGGTGACGAAAATTCCACCGACAGGAGGAATTATTCTTTTGGCGATATGCATGAGCAGATCGATTATAATGAATCCATCAAAAATGCACATATCAATCATGGAATAAATGAATTCAGCATGGATGAAGATGACCTTGTTGTTGTAGAGCGGGAATTTAAATCCCAAACATCAACAGTGCTCATGATCGATATATCGCATTCCATGATATTGTATGGCGAAGACAGGATCACTCCTGCAAAAAAAGTTGCAATGGCATTGAGTGAATTAATCAAAACGAAATATCCAAAAGATACATTGGATGTGATCGTTTTTGGCAACGATGCATGGCAGATTGAAATAAAAGATATTCCTTATTTACAGGTTGGTCCCTATCATACAAATACAGTCGCAGGCCTGGAACTGGCCATGGACCTGCTGCGCAAAAGAAAAAATCCGAATAAACAAATTTTTATGATCACCGATGGAAAACCAACCTGTATCATGCGCAATGGAAAATATTATAAGAATAGTTTCGGCCTCGACCGCATCATCGTAAATAAAACATTAAACCTTTCGGCCCATTGCAGAAAAATTGGAATAAAGATCACCACATTCATGATAGCACGCGACAGATATCTTCAGGAATTTGTCGAGGAATTTACACAAACAAACCAGGGCAAAGCTTTTTATACATCGCTGAAAGGATTGGGAGATTATATCTTTGAAGATTATGAGCGGAACAGGAGGAAAAATTTGAAATAAAAAATCCCGGTAGGGATGAAATATTGGTAACGGAATAAATTGCCTAAAAAAGGACTATCAAATGATTGCAGAAAAAAAAGGATCAACAGACATTGAAAAAATAAAAACCATTGGTGATCTGCGGAAAACGGGACACAAAAGCGTTTCCATAAAAGAAGAATTGCGTAAAAATTTGATCGCAAAGATCAGGTCAGGAGAAAAGTTTTTTGAGGGGATTCACGGATTTGAACATACTGTAATACCCGACCTGGAGCGTGCAATTTTGTCGCGGCATAATATTATTTTGTTGGGTTTACGCGGGCAGGCAAAAACAAAGATCGCCCGTTTGCTTACTACCTTGCTCGATGAATATATTCCAGTTGTTGCAGGCAGCGATCTGAATGATGATCCATTTCATCCAATATCTGTTTATGCTAAAAACCTGATCGCTGAAAAGGGCGATGAAACACCGGTTGCATGGCTACACCGCGATCTTCGCTATACAGAAAAATTAGCAACTCCTGATGTGAGTGTTGCCGATCTCATTGGCGACGTTGATCCGATTAAAGCGGCAAATCTCAAATTAAATTATAACGATGAGCGTGTAATTCATTTTGGATTGATCCCGCGTTCGCATCGATGCATTTTTGTCATAAATGAATTACCCGATCTGCAGGCAAGAATACAGGTAGCACTATTTAATATTTTACAGGAAGGCGATATTCAGATCAGGGGATTTAAGATCAGGCTGCCGCTCGATATTCAATTTTTATTTACAGCAAATCCTGAAGATTATACCAACCGTGGTTCTATTGTTACACCATTAAAAGACAGGATCGAAAGCCAGATACTTACGCATTATCCAAAAGATATTAATACATCCAAATTAATTACCGGCCAGGAAGCAAAAATAATTGATGAGCAAAGATCGCTGGTAAAAATAAATGATCTTGCAGGCGATCTTATTGAGCAAATTGCCTTTGAAGCAAGGGGCAGCGAATATGTTGATCAGAAAAGCGGTGTTAGCGCAAGAATGACAATAACGGCTTTGGAAAATTTAATTTCAAATGCGGAAAGGAGGGCCTTAAAAAATAATGATGCTAGAACGCATATTCGTGTAAGCGATTTCTGGGGTGTAATTCCATCTATCACAGGTAAAATAGAATTGGTATATGAAGGTGAACAGGAAGGACCGTTTATTGTTGCTGTGAATTTAATTGGCAAGGCGATACGTACTCAATTCACAAATTATTTTCCTGCACCCGAAAAAGTAAAAAAGTTGCAGCAAAAGAATCCGGAAGTAAAAAGAAAAAGTGTTTACCAGGAAATTACAGATTGGTTTAATGAAGGAAATAAAGTGGATGTTTTCAATGATGTGAGCGATGAGAATTATCATACAACTTTAAATTCAATTCCCGGCTTAAAAAAATTGGTGGAAAAATATTATCCGAAAATTTCGGCGGATGAAAAATATTTTATGATGGAGTTTATACTGCATGGACTTGCAGAATATTCTTTGTTGAGCAAACATATTCTTCAGGCAGGACTACAATTTTCTGATCTTTTTTCCAGTATGTTCACCAATAATGATTTTGGAAGTTTGGAAGAGGAGGAGGAGGATTTTAATATTTGAGTGAGAAGATGTGAAAAGTGAGAAAATGAGAAAGGGGCAAACTGTTGTAAATTTACCTTTCCAAATATTAAAACTGCCCACTGCCCACTGCCCACTGCCCACTACCTACTGGTGAGGTTAAACATTGTTAATCCACATTGCCCGGTTTTTGTAATATCAGATTTATTAATATACCTTTACAATCAACGTTCAAGGCCTATGCGTAAACTATACACAACAATACTGATCTCTGCGATACTATCAGTAGGAAATGCACAGCAAACTACAACGGATCAGGACCCTACAGCTGATAAAGTAGCGGTTGCTGATGCAACGATTACCATTTATCCCAATCCGGTTAAAAGTTTTGCTACACTTAGCTTTACCTATCAAAACATCGATAAGATCAGCATTCTCAATATTGTTGGCCGTGAGATCAAGTCAATCACACCCGAATATGGCAAGCAGGAAATGAAGATAAGTCTTGTAGACCTGCAGCCAGGTGTATATTTCCTTGCGGCTTATTACCAGGGCAGCACGCTCATCACCAAGAAATTTTTAAAGGAAGATTAGTTTTATCTCAACTTATTTAAGCGGCTCAGGCCGCTTTTTTTATTCCTGGTTTGCCTTCCCAAATCTTTCTTAACTTCGCTTCCACTTTCAAAAACTTCAATTAAATAAAATGATACAACATTCAATCAAGCTGCGTTTTTTGTCTATTATCATCGTCATTGCAACGGCGATAAACCCTTTAAGCGCAGGCGTTGTGCCCGACGAGGGCATGTGGCTCACCAACATGGTAAAAGAAATGAATTTCGCTTACCTGAAACAACTTGGACTCGAGCTTTCAGCCGATGATATCTACAATACTGAAAATCCAAGTCTTAAAGATGCGGTGGTTCAGCTATACCAGGGTGGAAGCGGTTTTTGCACCGGGGAACTTGTTTCTCCAAATGGGCTTTTATTCACCAATCATCACTGTGGTTTTGAAGCCCTGGCTTCAGTTTCTACAACAGAACATAATTATATTGACGACGGATATTGGTCAAAAAATTATGGTGAAGAAATTCCGATACCCGGACTTGCTGTTCGAATTCTTCAGGATGCTTTTGAGGTGTCGGATTCGATATTACCATATGTAAAAGATATGGAGCCTGGTCCAAGACGACTTAAAGTAACCGAGATCCAAAACAGGATCATTGAAAGATATGCCGCTGAAGGATTTGAAGCTGAAGTAAAATCCATGTATTATGGAAATCAATATTTTGTTTATCTGTACAGAGTTTTTAACGACGTTCGGTTCACCGCTGCACCTCCTTCCTCTATAGGAAATTATGGTGGCGATACGGATAACTGGATGTGGCCGCGTCATACAGGTGATTTTAGTATTTTCAGAGTGTATGCTGATAAAAATAATAATGCAGCAGAATACAGCACCGATAATGTTCCATATAAACCGAAGAAATTTTTGCAAATATCACTCGACGGATATAAGGAAGGAGATTTTACAATGATCATGGGTTATCCCGGATCAACAGAAAGATATCTTACCAGTTACGGACTTGAAGAAGTAGTGAATGAAAGTAATCCTGCACAGATCGATGTTTTTAAAACTGTAACCGATGTGATGAAAACAGATATGGATAAAGAAGAAAAAGTGCGTATACAATTAGCTGCAGATTATGCTCAATTAATGAATGGTTTAAAATTATATAAAACACAACTCGATGGAATGCGTCGTATGGATGCCGTTGGAATAAAAGCACAGCAGGAAAAAGAATTCATGCAATGGGCCAAATCTGAAGGCAAGGCAACCGAAGAAAAATATCAT
>JBIOHA010000136.1:0-7423 GCA_044448625.1 Chitinophagales bacterium
TTCACATAGGTTGCAATTTTTGTTGTGAGATCGTAGGATAAATTATTGGTAGTAAGTGTGGTGGAATTATCGGTCAATTTTACGTCGCTGAATAATTTCGCAGTTTTCGAATTTCCATCGTAATAGGCTGAATCAGCAAAAGCATGAATAGAATCGGCCTGCACCAAATGAACATGGCCATAAGCCCTTGCGATATTGGATGATTTAAAAAGCAAAGCACTGTCGCAATAGAGTACAAGGTCTTTCTGAACAAGAATAACATTGTTTACCAGCCGGTTTATACTTACGTTTTTTGTTTGGATGATCTCAAGGTAGTCAGCACTTTTGATCTGAATTTCTGAGCTGTCAGGTTTAGCTGGGGTCTGCGAGAATGTCGCCAGAGAAGATATGCCGAAAACAAATATCCAAAAATATTTCAATGCTGATTTTAAAACTCCGCTCATCAGATATAATAGGTAACAATTATCGTACTACTTAAATAAACGCAACCTGATCTCGGGGTTTTTGCCAAATTCATCCAAAACCGAATCAAGTGTGCCAAGGGTTTTTAAGAGCTCAGAATAAAGTTCATCGTCGTTCACCAATTTACCCAGGCTGCCATCACCCTCATTTATTTTTGAAGAAATTTTATTGATATTATCGGCAGCAAGCTGAAACTGGGTACTTAATTCTTTCCACTCAACCGTATTTAAAGAATCGCTCACCGCTTTTAAGTTTGCAAGAATTGCCTTTACATCGTTTTCACTTTCATTTACATATTGTGTGATATCAGAAACATCGGTTATAATGTCGTCGATATTTTTTTCTTCTTTGGAGATCAATGCATTTACCCTGTCGGCAGAATTATTAAATGATTCTAAAGTGATCTTGATACTCTGCATACTTTTTTGAAAATCTTCCTGCACATCATCTGTAAATATTCCGCTTAATACTGTTATTGCCGTATCCATTGCCGAAAGCATCGCTTTTACTTTATCGCTGATGGGTTTAAATTCCGAACTGATCTGGTTGGCAAGATCTGCCTCCATTCTTCCTTCAATTTTTCCATCGGGCTGAACAATGTTATCACTATCTCCCAGGAAAAGCTGGATATATTTATCTCCCAGTAAATTTCCTCTTATAAGCGCATAGGAATCGGAAGGAATTTTAATGTCTTCAGAAAAATTGAGTTCAATATTTACCCCCGACTGGTCTGACTGCAGTTCCAATTTTTTTACCCTTCCAACGGTAACACCATCCAGTTGAATGGGATCGCCGATATTTAATCCGCCGGAACTTGGGTACTCGGCCATATAGTCGATCCCTTTGTGAAATACATTAATTCCTTTGAGGTAATTAAATCCGATAAACAATACTGCAATACCTACTGCAGCAAGAATTCCCACCTTGGATTCATTCGAAATTTTCAAACAGTTCCTTCCTTTTGTATGTGCTAAATTATGAAATTGTTCGTAAGTTAAAATTTTTATTTCCCCGCAATTGCCTTTGCTTCTTCTATTGTGATTCTTTTACCGTTGTTCAGTGCAACCACAAAAGCATCCTTATATCCTGCATTCCGGGCCGTAGTTTGTTTTTTGGATGCTGTTTCAAGAGTAGTATATGGACCAATTCGATACTTGTACATCCCATTCTCCTTTACAAATGATATTTCTTCATCTTTTAATTTGGTAAATTTTGAGGTTTTCTCTTCAATTTCGCTGGCATAAAACTGCACGCAAAATTCCAATCCTTTATTTTCTGATACGGTGGCAGGCGCAACTTCTTTCTCCACTGTTTCCGCTTTATTCATTTCATTTTCGATTTCAGTAACTTTCTCTTCACTCACCTTTCCGGAATTATTTTCCATATCATTTTTATAATCCCTGAATGCATAAAAAATACTTTCTGCAATCGACTGTTGTCCTTCTGCCGACCCAAGATATTTTTCTTCGGTGGAATTTGTAAGAAAGCCTGTTTCAATTAATACACTGGGCATACTCGTTTTCCATAATACCAGGAAGCCCGCCTGTTTAACTCCACGGCTTGATCGCTTTGAATTGGATTTTAAATATTTTTCAATTGACGAAGCAAATAAAATACTTTGCTCCATAAATGCATGCTGGTTCAGCGAAAAAATAATATGCGATGCGGGGTTGTTCGGATCAAACCCATCGTAATGCTGCGAGTAATTATTTTCCATGAGGATAACATCATTTTCGCGTTTTGCAACATTCAGGTTGGCTTCGGTTTTATGCAATCCCATCACATATGTTTCTGTTCCATAAGGGGAGGTGCTGGGATTTGCATTGCAATGTATACAAATAAAAAGATCGGCTTTATTGCGGTTGGCAATGTCGGCACGTTCGTGCAATTCAACAAAAACATCTGTTTTGCGGGTATAGATCACTTTTACATCAGGATAATTTTTTTCGATCATTGCACCGAGTTTCAGCGATAAATTCAGGGCAACATTTTTTTCAAGGAAACTATTTCCGCTGCATCCCTGGTCATGGCCACCGTGCCCGGCATCGATAACAACCGTTTTAATTGAATAAGCTGGGTCAGGTACTGTGCCGCTATCGAAAGAGGTAAAAAGTATTAAAAGAAATGCAAATAAACATGTCTGTAAACCGGTTGGGCTGATTCTGTATTTCATATTTCAATAGCTTTGCACAATAATTGGGGTTGAAAAATCATTTAACTATTAAAATTATTCCAAATTTACCTGTGCTTAAAAACTTTCTGCCAATAACGTTTTTGTTTATGGCAAATAGTATGTGTTTGAATGCATCTGTTGGCGAATTTGACCATTTTTTAGAGCAAACAAACGATGCTTCTGTTGATTACGCTCTCGCCGATACACCCGATACGTCGATAGTTGCCGACAGTTCGAAAGTGGATTCTGCTGAAATCAACGATCTATGGTACGAGATGTCGAGTGATGCTTTGGATGAGATCATCACTTATGGAGGTGTTGACTCGATAGTTTATGATCTTGATTCAGGCAGAACATATATTTATGCAAACGGCGAGATCAACTACAAGACATTTTATTTAAAAGCGGATTTTATTCAGTTCGACTGGGATGAAAAAACCATATGCGCAAAACAGATCACCGATAGCGCCGGCAAAAAAAAGGCCCTTGTTTATTTTAAGGATGGAGAAGATGAGTTTTATGCAGAGAACATGTGTTATAACTTCGGCACAAAAAAGGGAAAGATATTTTATTTCAGAACTCAGGAAGGTGAAGGGTATTTAAGGGTGGAAGAAGCAAAAAAATTGGATGACGATTCTTATTTTGGAAAAGGAATGACCTATACCACCTGCGATCTCGAACATCCGCATTATTATATTGCGGCAAAAAAAGCCAAGGTAGTTCCAAAAAAAATTGCCGTAACCGGACCCGCTAATCTTGTTATTGCCGATGTGCCGACATTATTATTTTTGCCCTTCGGAATTTTCCCAATTAAACGCGGACAAACTTCCGGCATTATTATTCCCCAATACGGCAACCATTACAGCCAGGGATATTTTTTGAGGAACGGAGGATATTATTTTGCATTAAGCGATTATTATGATCTTTCATTAACAGGCGACATTTATTCGAGAGGGAGTTATGGCTTACACGCTTCATCTAGGTATAATAAACTTTATCGTTTTAATGGCAGCCTCGCAATGGATTATGCAAGAAATAAATATGGATTTTCATTTGCCCCCAATTATACCGAGCAGGCCGATTTTTTTGTAAGATGGACACATAACCAGGATGCAAAGGCAAGACCCAACAGTAAATTTGGAGCAAGTGTAAATGTAGGTACCAGCGATTACCTTTCAAATAATGCATATAGTTCATCCTATCTTACCAACCAGTTGAGTTCAAGTATTTCATATTATAAAGCATTTCCAAATACGCCATTTAATTTTTCAGCTGCATTGCGCCATAATCAGAATACATCCACTAAAATTGTAAATCTTACTTTGCCTGAAGCTTCGCTTACGATGAACAGGATATATCCCTTAAAAAAATTAACAACGAACAGAAATAGTTTTTTATACCAGTTTGGAGTAAGCTATTCCATGAACGGACAAAATACAATTTCTTCTCCCGATTCATTATTATTCACCAATGCTGCATTTGATAAATTTGAAAATGGAATTCAGCATCGTGTTTCTGCTTCTGCACCGGTAAAAATTTTAAAATATTTTACACTGAGCCCAAATTTTAATTATACTGAAAACTGGTATTTCGAATCAATAAGAAAAAACTTTGATCCCTATATTACGGTGGATACATTAACATCGAGTACGGGAGAAGACAGCGTTGTTTCCACCACGCATTATGTGCGCATAGATACGATCAACGGGTTTCAAACAGCGAGGTATTTTAATGTAGGAACAAGCCTCAATACAAAAGTATATTCCACTGCGCAATTTGGTGGCAAACTAAAAGCAATACGGCATGTAATGACGCCCACCATGTCGTTTAATTATTCACCGGATTATGGTGCTTCGAAGTATGGATATTACGGTGATTATTATGCAACCCCCGATGCTATTACTGCTACTCCCTATTCCATATTTGAAGGCTCTATTTACGGAAGTCCGCCGCAGGGAGAGGTGGGAAGTATTGGTTTAAATATCGGAAATACTTTAGAGATAAAAGTTTATTCGAAAAAAGACAGTGTTACCCACGAAAAAAAAATAAAATTAATTGAGAGTTTTAGTTTCGGTACATCATATAACCTCGCTGCCGATTCACTTAATCTCGCAGATGTTGGATTTAGCGGATATACAACATTATTTAAAAACGTTCGAATTAATTTCTCCGGAAGTTTCGATCCCTATATCCTCGATACCAACGGGGTGAATTTAAATCAGTTTGTATGGGATGTAAATCATAGGTTGGGAAGATTTAATGGCGGTTATTTGAGTCTTAGTACCGATTTCCAGTCGAAAAGAAATTCCAATCCCCAATTAATGACTGCAGCCGGCACACCCGAAGAACGCGAAATGGTGTGGTCAAATCCCGACGACTATATTGATTTTGAGGTGCCCTGGAGTTTCAGCGTGAGTTATAATTTAAGAGTTTCGAATATTCCAACATTACTTGGAAATGATTCTTTGTCCACAACACAGTCAGCAACCTTCCAGGGTGATATCAATATTTCTCCTAACTGGAAAATTGCAATGACAACCGGTTATGATTTCCAATTAAAGGATTTCACCTATACCAGTTTAGATATTTACCGCGAATTGCATTGCTGGGAAATGGGTTTTAAATGGATACCGTTTGGATTGCGACAAAGCTATATCTTCAATATCAATGTTAAAGCCAGCGTATTGCAGGATCTTAAGCTCACCAGAAAAAAAGACTGGACGGAATATTAAATAAACTTCAATAAACCATTCTTGCCTTAATTGTTCCATCCACAGATTTCAGTTGCGTGAATGTATCTGTATCCATCTGCGTATCCACATCAAGTACCGCATACCCGATCAGGTCATTCGTTTTGAGATATTGTCCGAGGATATTGATGCTGTTGCCTGATAATATTGTAGTTATTGCCGACAAAACCCCCGGAATGTTTTTATGAATATGCAAAATCCTTCTTGTATTTTCTTGTACCGGTAGGTTTAAAGCAGGAATGCTATGTGATCCGGTTGTAATTCCTTTTTCGAGATAATTTAAAAGTTTATGTGTTACATCTTCACTGATATTTAATTGTGCTTCTTCGGTTGATCCGCCGATATGCGGAGTTAATAAAACATTTGGAAGATTTTGCAACACACTGAAAAAATCAGCACCATTTTTTTCAGGCTCATCAGGAAAAACATCAATAGCGGCGCCGGCCAGTTTTTTATTTTCAACAGCAGATTTCAAAGCAACCAGATCAATTAATTTCCCCCTTGCATAGTTGATCAAGATACTTCCCTGTTGCATTTCTGCAATTTCACTTGCACCAATAAGATATTGCGAACCATTATTTTCAGGAATATGCAGGGAGATGATCTGGGCGGCATTCAATAATTCTTTAAGCGTTCTTACAGGCTTTGCATTTCCCAACGGCAATTTTGGCTCAACGTCATAATATATCACCTCCATTCCCAGCGCTTCAGCCAGAATTGATACTTGTGATCCGATATTTCCATAACCGACCAGTCCTAATTTTTTCCCTCTGAGCTCATAACTGCCGGCAGCATCTTTCAGCCAAATACCATGATGTGCTGAATTATTTTTTTCAGGTATCCGCCTGATGAGCATGATGGCAGAACCGATTACCAATTCTGCAACGCTGCGGGTATTGGAATAAGGGGCATTAAATATTACAACTCCTTTTTCAGTGGCTGCGTTAATATCTACCTGGTTTGTGCCGATGCAATAGCATCCTGCTGCAAGTAATTTTTCTGCAGCATTAAGCACCGCCTGCGATAATTGTGTTTTGCTGCGCAATCCCAATAAATGAATATTTTTTATTTCATCCATCAGTTCTGATTCAGGGAGTGCTGTTTTTAATTTCTTTATGTTGAGATAGCCCGCCTTTTTGAACCCCTCAACAGCATTATCCGAAATATTTTCCAACAACAGCACATTGATTTTTTCTTTAGGGTAGGAGGTGAGGATACTCATTTTCTTGCGATATCATGACAAAGCAAAGGTATATTTGGGTAATTTTATAATTAAAATCTACACTATGAAAAGGATAATTATCATCACCGCACTGTTTTTCTCCTTAGCAACATTAACGGCAGCCGAATCCAGGAAGGTTATTGCGTCTGAACCAAAAAACGAATTAGGATTGGATATTACACTTTTGCTTTCAAATCTTTTTGGCTGGAACGATTATTATTTCTATGACTATGGTTATCCTTACGGGATCTATAATAATCCTGCCGGAAATTACATCATCTCCTATAAAAGATATTTCCAAAGATCAGCGATCCGGTTTGGAATGGGTGGAAGTTTAAACAATTATTCTACTGATGCTGAGGATGCAGGTTATTCGAGCAAAAACGAGAATTCACAGTTTAATTTCAGAATTGGTTATGAGTGTGAGCACCCAATCGGCGAGAAATTTAATTTCTATTATGGTGCTGATATCGTTACCAGCATTTCAGGGTATAACATGGAAACGCATTATGTTGATTTGACCAATGATTATACTTCCACATCCAAATCATTTTTAATTGGAGGAGGACCGGTAGCAGGAATTTCGTGGCTGATCAATCCAAGATTGAAGTTGACAACAGAAGCCAGTTTGTATTTCATTTCCGGAAGTACTGATACTGAAACCAAATATGAAGCTAACCCGGAATGGAGTTCGAGTGCTCATAGTACATCGGCACAGCTTGTAACCGGTTATCCCATATTTTTAAATCTTGAATTTAAATTTTAAGTGATAGGAAGTTAAAAAAGAAAAGTTATAAAAAACAAAAGCACGATCAA
>JBIOHA010000137.1:0-7393 GCA_044448625.1 Chitinophagales bacterium
CGGTTTGTTTTTCCAGTTGTTCAAGTTTTAATAGAATTTCTTTATTGGTGACCATTATTTCGCGAAGCTTTATATAAAGCCGCATAATTCGAATATTCACATTTATTGCTCTTTCATTATTCAGAACACTGGATAACATTAATACGCCATGTTCAGTAAATGCATAAGGTAAATAAGTGCGCCCTCCTCTTTGCCGCCTGTTTGAGGTCGCAAATTGCGACCTCAAAGATCCATACTCTTCTAAAGACAGTTCAAACATAAAATCATCAGGGAATCGCATAGGTTTCTTTTTACCTGCTCATTTAAGCGCTTGGTTTCTACACCATATAATGCTGCCAAATCTTCGTCGAGCATTACTTTTTGTCCCCGGATGAAATATATTTTGTTTAAAATGATCTCGTCAGGGATCGGTATATCAGAAGTAGTCTTTTGCATTTTAAGGGTTTTACAAGATTTAAAAATAGAAAGATTACCCCAATTCTATATCGAAATCTTTTTAGAGGGCAGCATTCAATGTCAATTAATCTGACCATATTGTCAATTAAACTGTATTTTATTTGCATTTGCCAATTGTTGACTATATTTTTGACATTGAAAGTCAATTATAATGTCATTGCTGAGGAATATCGTGCATATGGACCTGGATACCTTTTTTGTATCTGTAGAGCGGAAGAAAGATTCGAGGCTGGAGGGCAAGCCCGTAATTGTTGGAGGTGCGGGCGACCGTGGTGTGGTGGCGAGCTGCAGTTATGAAGCACGGAGATTTGGGGTGCATTCAGCCATGCCCATGCGCCAGGCGAGAATACTTTGTCCAGAAGCGATAGTAGTGCGCGGCGATTATGAACATTATTCCTATTACTCCGATATGGTGACCCATATTATTGAAGAGCATGTGCCTCTCTATGAAAAGTCGTCCATCGACGAATTCTATGTTGACATGAGTGGTATGGATAAATTTTTCGGCTCCTATTTATATATGCAGGATGTGCGCAAAAAGATCATCGCAGAAACCGGCCTGCCCATTTCCTTCGGCCTGTCGGAAAACAAAACGGTTTCGAAAGTGGCCACAGGGCAGATCAAACCAAACAGTCACCAGAAAATTGACTACGGCAATGAAAAAGGATTTCTCGCCCCCCTCCATGTAAAAAAAATACCAATGGTGGGAGATGTTACAGCACAATTACTTCGAAAAATGGGGATCGTGAAAATTGAAACGGTGCAGAAAATGCCCCAACAGGTAATGAATAATATCCTCGGAGAAAACGGGAGAACAATTTGGCGCAAAGCAAACGGTATCGACACCAGCCCGGTGGAACCTTATTCGGAAAGAAAATCCATTTCCAGTGAAGAAACTTTTGATTCAGATACCATCGACATTAAAAGAATAAAAACAATCCTTTCCGCCATGACAGAAAAACTATCTTTTCAATTGCGCAAGGAAGGAAAATTAGCATCAAATGTTTCAGTTAAAATACGATATTCAGATTTTGACACACATACAAAACAACTACGCATCCCCTACACTTCCACCGATCATACCTTAATAAAAATTGTAAAAGAATTATTTGATAAGTTATATGAGCGCCGTGTTTTAATAAGATTGGTTGGCGTTCGGTTTTCGGGATTGGTGAGCGGAGGATATCAAATCAATTTATTGGAAGATTCCGCCAGCACCATTCATTTATATCAGCAAATGGATTTTTTAAGAATTAAATACGGCGATAAAGCCGTGCAGCGTGTGTCGGCAGTGGGGTATGAATTTAAACAATTTAATCCGTTTAATGGCAAAAAAAAGTCTGAACCTTGATTAAAGGATTAAAAGATTTAAGGATTAGGGGATGAAGGGTTTATAAATTAAAGTTTGATTTAGATGATAACTATACAACATGGAATATGAGGAGTTGACAGGAAAGATAATAGGCTGCGCGATAGAAATACATAAACGCATAGGAAATGGTTTTCAGGAAGTGATCTATCAACGGGCTTTGGAAATAGAAATGAGAATCGCAGAGTTGGATTCGCCAGAGAAATGGAAATGCCGATATATTACCGGGATTGGGAAATAGGTATGAGGCGGGTTGATTTTTTTGTCGAGGATATAATAATGGTTGAATTAAAAGCTGTTATAAAACTAGAGGATGTTCATTTAGCTCAGGCAATTAATTATCTGGAAGCATATAAGATGAAAATAGGGCTGTTGATCAATTTCGGAGCAAAAAGTTTAGAATTCAAAAGAATCCATAACAATTTCATAAAAAGAGATCAGAAATAAAGAATCATGATCCTTTTAATCATGGCAAATCAAATCATGTAATCCCTTAATCCTTTAATCAAGGTTCAGACAATGTTTTTAAACGTCCACTCATATTATAGTTTGCGCTATGGTGTTCTTTCGCCTGAGAAATTATTGGTAGAAGCGAAAGAAAAAAATATTCATTCATTTGTGCTTACCGATATTAATAATACTTCCGGCTGGTTTGAATTATTAAAGGAGGCGAAAAAATCGGGTATCGATGTAAAAGTGGGCATTGAATTTCGCAACGGCAACAAACAATTATTTACGGGCATTGCAAAAAATGAACACGGGTTTGCAGAGCTGAACAGGTTTCTTTCTTATTATTTAAATACAAAACAGGATATTCCCGAAACTCCTCCCCTGTTTGAAAATGTATATATCATTTATCCTTATCAGCATGGAAAAATATATCACCTGAAAGAAAATGAATTCCTGGCGATCGCATTAAAGAATCTCACACGTTTTCAATTCGCAAAAAATAAACCTCCCCGTGAAAAACTCGTGGCGTGGAATACGGTAACCTTTGCCAATAAAAAAGATCATAATGCGCACCGCATTTTAAGGGCAATAGATCATCGCACCATCATCACTAAATTAACTGAAGATGATATTGCGGCCCCGCACGAACAATTTAAAACTTACGATAAAATCATTACCGATTATGCCGATCAATCTTACCTGCTGCAAAATGCCCAGAAACTTATTGATGATTGCGATTTTAATTTTACTTATCACACCAATAAGAATATTAAGATTTTTACTGAAAGCGAATCTCAGGATATTGCTTTATTGTCTCAGTTGACTGAAGAGGGCGTAATCCATCGCTTTAGCAAAACCAGTGAGAAGATCAATGCCCGCATAAAAACAGAACTTGATATCATTCAGCAAAAAGGATTTGTTTCTTATTTTTTAATTAACCACGATATCGTTTCCTATGCCCGCAGCCAGGGATTTTATACCATGGGTCGCGGCAGTGGCGCAAACAGCCTCATTGCTTATTGCATCGGAATTACTGATGTCGACCCAATGGAGCTCGATCTTTATTTTGAACGCTTTATTAATTTATTCCGGGAAACGCCTCCCGATTTCGATCTTGATTTTTCGTGGAAAGACAGGACGGATGTTACAGAATATATTTTTAATAAATACGGGAAGGAACATACAGCGCTGCTCGCCAATTATACCACATTTAAAAACAGGTCGTTCATTCGCGAAGTGGCAAAAACATTTGGCCTTCCCGATGCCGAAATTGCAGCTATGGTAAAAAATTATGGTGAAACCATTTTTGGTGATGAATTTAAGATCCCCGATAAGATAGCTAAGAGTATTTATTCTTACGGGAAATACCTGCATGGCAACCCGAATTATTTAAGTATTCACGCGGGCGGAATACTTATCTCCGATCTGCCGATCTATTATTATACCCCAACATATCTTCCCCCAAAAGATTTCCCAACCACGCAATTTGACATGTACGTAGCGGAAGATATCGGCCTGTATAAATTTGATATTTTAAGTCAGCGTGGACTCGGCCATATTAAAGAAGCCGTTGAAATAATAAAAACAAACCGCGGTGAAGAAATTGATATCACCCGCGTTAATGATTTTAAAGAAGATGCCAACCTCAATGAACGTTTAAAAACCGGAAATACAATTGGTTGTTTTTATATTGAGTCGCCGGCAATGCGCAGCCTGCTGAATAAATTATTGTGCGATAATTATTTAACACTCGTGGCGGCAAGCTCAATAATCCGGCCCGGTGTTGCACAGTCGGGAATGATGGATACCTATATTCTGCGTCACCGTTTTCCGGAGCAGAGAAAAAATATTCATCCGGTGCTCGGCAACATAATGCCCGATACCTATGGTGTAATGGTGTACCAGGAAGATGTAATTAAAGTGGCGCATTTTTTTGCCGGCCTAACATTAAGTGAAGCAGATGTTTTGCGGCGGGGCATGAGTGGAAAATCGCGGAGCAAAAATGAGTTTCAGATCATCAAGGAAAAATATTTTTCCAACTGCATTGAACGCGGACTGGAAAAAGAATTGGTAGATGATGTATGGCACCAGATCGAAAGTTTTGCCGGTTATTCATTTGCTAAAGGACATTCTGCTTCCTATGCTGTTGAAAGTTATCAAAGCCTTTTTTTAAAAACCTATTATCCCCTCGAATTTATGGTTGCCGTAATTAATAATTTCGGGGGATTTTACAGCACCGATCTCTACGTTCGCGAAGCGCAAAAAGCCGGTGCACATATTGAAGCGCCCTGCCTGAATAAAAGTTGCGCAAGCACCGTTATTTATGGAGATATCATTTACCTTGGATTTGTTCATGTTAAAGGACTGGAAAACAAGATCATTGATGATATTGTAACCGAAAGAACAAAAAGCGGTGATTATATCGATATGAATGACTTTTTATTGCGCATCTCAATAAATCTTGAACAACTCGAAATATTAATTACCATAAATGCATTCCGTTTTTCCGGTATCAGCAAACGGGAATTATTAATTGATGCATACAGCCGTTTCAATAAAACAAAAAAAACTGTTCCGGCAAAAGAATTATTCAACAACGAAAATCCTGTTCCATATCAATTCCCCGAACTACACCACGATTGGCGGGAAGATGCCTGGGATGAAATAAACCTGCTTGGATTTCCATTATGCAATCCATTCTCACTGATCGACGACGACATTATTAAAAACAGAAAATTTGTTTTTGTAAAAGACTTCCCCAAATTTGTTGGACACCAGGTAGAGATCATCGGTTATTATATCACTACAAAACCCACGTCCACAAAACATGGCGAACCTATGCATCTCGGAACCTTCCTCGACGAAAATGCCGACTGGCTCGATACGGCACATTTTCCTGCATCAGCAAAAAAATATCGCTTCACCGGGAAAGGTTGTTATTTATTAAAAGGTCGCATACAGGAAAGTTTTAATGCATATACATTAATTGTTTCTGAAATGGTGTTCCTGAAGATCTGGCTGGGAGAATATGTGTAAGTTTATTTTCACACAGAGACCTCAGGGTTCACAGAGAAAAAATTATTAAGAATTCAATCAAATAAATTTTGCCCAACCTCTGTGTTCCTCAGTGCCCCTCTGTGCTTAAAAAATTTTTATGCTCAAAAACTTCCACCTAAATTCATTTGTGTTTATTTGTGCCCATCTGTGGTGCAAAAATTTCTATGCTCCCTGTGCTTTAACTCCTCTGTTTTCTCCTTTTAGTTTACCTTTACCTCCGCCATTCAACAAGCTACAAAATGCGGAAAATATTTACTTTAATTCTCGTTGCTTTGATCGCAACACAATCCTCCTTCGCACAATTCTCAAGATGCTCAACACAGGAGCATGAAGAAATGCTGAAAGCAAAATATCCTGATTACGCCCAAAAGCGAGCGCAACTTGAACAGTTCACCACAAAATTTATTGAGAAAAAGAAATCATCGGGTAAATTGACAAGTGGCGTGGTGATCACAATACCTGTAGTTTTTCATGTTGTGTATAAAACCGCAGCTCAAAATATTCCTGATGCAAGACTGATAGAACAGATCGCAATTCTCAATGAAGATTTTCGGCGCTTAAATGCCGACACAACCGATACACCTGATGAATTTGCAGATGTGGCGGCAGATTTTGAGATAGAGTTTTGTATTGCTTCAGTTGATCCCGATGGAAACCCAACAACCGGTATCATCAGAACAGAAACCGATGTGACAAGTTTCAATACCAACGATGACGTAAAATTTAACGCTGATGGCGGAGATGATGCCTGGCCGGCAGATGATTATCTCAATTTCTGGACCTGTAACCTCGGCCCTTTTCTATTGGGATATGCACAATTCCCAGGTGGCCCGGCTAATACCGATGGTGTTGTTATTCATTGCGACCATGTGGGAAATAGCCCAGGCGGTTATCCATATCATCTTGGCAGAACTGCAACCCATGAGGTTGGCCACTGGATGAATCTATATCATATCTGGGGCGACGATACCAATTGCGCTGGTTCCGATCTCGTAGGAGATACTCCCAACCAAAAAGTAGAAACTTATGGCTGCCCCTCATTTCCAGAAACTGATATGTGTTCGCCTTCAGCACCAGGTATTATGTTTCAGAACTATATGGATTATACCGACGATGCCTGCATGAATATTTTTACTGAGGGCCAGAAAAATCGCATGCTATCGATATTTGAACCCGGTGGCGACAGATATGATCTCACCAATTCTGAAGGATGCGGATTACAACCATATAATGCACAGGCACTTTCATCATTGCCCGGAGGAACTGTTTGCGAATTGACCATCACTCCTATGGTAACGATAAAAAACCACGGCACTGAAATACTTACATCGGTGGATATTGTTTATTCAATTGATGGAGGTGCAACTTCCTCATTTGGATGGACCGGTTCACTTGTAACCAATGCAACTGAAGTTGTTACACTTCCGGCAGTCAGTACAACGGAGGGTGAACATACCCTCGAAGTAACCCTAGAAAATCCAAACGGCTTTATTGATGCAAATACCGATGACAATACTGCTGAATCCGAATTTTTGGTGAATCTTTCAGCACTTCCCGCACCATTGTCGCAGGGTTTTGAATCTGGGGGATTTCCTTATGACGGCTATTCTGTTTTTAATCCTGATGCTTATTATGAATGGGAAAGAACAGGCGATGCCGCAGCGTTGGGATCCTATTCCATCTATTTCAATCACTTTGATAATGACGCTCCTGGTGAAATTGATGAATTTATAATTCCCGCCTATGATATCAGCGATCTTCCATCTGTTTCATTTACGTTTGATGTTGCCTATGCACTTTATACAGCGAGTGGGATTTATTCTGATACACTTGAAGTTTTGGCAAGTATTAATTGCGGTGAAACATGGACAACCGTTTATAAAAAAGCGAACCCCGATCTGCAAACCGCATCTCCGCATACCAGCGCATTTGTTCCGGAAGAAGATGAATGGAGAAATGAGTCTGTAGATCTTTCATCCTACCTTGGCGCAGAACAATTGTTTATTAAATTCCGCACGATCAGTGATTATGAAAATAATTTATATGTAGACAACATCAATC
>JBIOHA010000138.1:0-7377 GCA_044448625.1 Chitinophagales bacterium
AATTTTTTCGGCAACGTGAAAAATTACAGGATCGTTTTCGATGAAACAGAAGTCTGTTATGTAAATGTTGAGCTGCAACTATATAATATTTTATTCGACGAAACTGAATGGAATGCAAAAGTCATCATTAAGGCAACAGAATATTATGAGAACCGCGAAATGTGTAAACTGGAAAAAGATATTGTTGTTACTACCGATCAAAATATAATTTACATTCGTGAAGGCTGGGGAACATCTAATCCGGGCTGGTGGAAAAAAGGAACATATAAATGGGAGATATGGGTTGACGATGTGCTTGTTGGAACGAATTATTTTTATGTTACAAATAACGGTTCTGTTACACCTGAAAATAATCCTTACTTTGATATTAATGCGGTTAAATTATTTAATGCGCCAAAAGGAAATACGCCAAAAGAAGAGCGCAAATATTTAACTGCCTTTAATAAAGATGTTGCCCAATATATTTCTGTTGAACTTGATCTGAATAACAAGATCACTCATGAAAAATATTTTCCCCTTGAATTAAATTTTTATTTCTACAACGACACCGGTCAACTGAAAGGAGCCTCCTATTGGTTTGAACATATAAACGACAGTCGCAAGAATGTAATAATGGATGTTGGATATGGAAGTGATGCTCCGGGTTTCTGGTATGCTGATAAATATACCTGCGAAGTGGTTTTCATGGACTCAATAATTGCCATAGTTCCATTTGAAGTAGGAACGGTTGATGTTGAATTAACTGGTGCACCGGTATGGCTCACTGGTGTTGATGGTTCGGCTTCCACACTTAAAATGGCTTCGATACAACAGGATGAAGAAACATTTGAAGCCGCAAAAAAAGAATTGGATGAATTGATAGGTTTAGAAACGGTTAAAAAAGAGATCAACGAATTAACCACCTATTTAAAGTTTTTAAAATTACGCCAGGAAAAAGGTTTTGAAGAAAAAAATAAAATGAACCTCAACATGGTATTTACCGGAAATCCGGGTACAGGAAAAACAACTGTTGCCCGAATGCTCGGTAAAATTTACAAAGCCATGGGTTTATTAAAACGGAGTGATGTAACCGAAGTGGGAAGGGTTGATCTTGTTGCGGAATATATTGGTCAAACTGCACCAAAAACAAAAGCGGCTATTGATCGGGCAAGGGGAGGAATATTATTTATTGATGAAGCATATGCATTGTCAGATCGCGGGGATGATGGAAAAGATTTTGGGAAAGAAGTAATTGAAGTATTAATAAAAGAAATGAGCGACGGCCCCGGAGATACTGCAATAATTTACGCCGGATATCCGAAGGAAATGCGTGACTTTTTAAATTCCAATCCGGGATTAAGTTCGCGTGTTAACCAGGTAATTAATTTCCCTGATTATAATCCTGATGAATTAATGGCGATATCGGAATACGATTCCAAAAAACGCAGCGTAACGATAAGCGAAGAAGCGAGAAATTTAATTTATATGAAAGTGGTGGAAGCATACCGCAACCGCGATAATAAATTCGGTAATGCACGCTATGTAAATTCTATTATCGAAGAGGCGAAACAAAATATGGCCCTGCGATTAATGAAAAAGGAAAAACCTGAGGATCTCACAAACGAAGATCTTAGTACAATAATTCTTGAGGATGTTGAATTGATATTCGGTGTAGGCGGTGTTAAAAAAGTAGAACTACCAGTTGATGAAGCCCTGCTGCAGGACGCCATGAGTGAATTAAAAGAACTCACGGGTATGGCGAAAGTGAAAAATGAGATCGAAGAAATGGTGAAACTCGTTCGGTATTATAAAGAGATTGGAAGGGATGTAAAAAAATCATTTTCCCTGCATACCGTATTTACCGGAAATCCGGGAACTGGAAAAACAACTGTTGCCAGGATATTGGTGAAAATATTTAAAGCACTTGGAATTTTGGAACGCGGTCATTTAGTTGAAACCGATCGCGAAGGAATGGTTGCAGGTTATGTTGGTCAAACAGCTATTAAATCTGATAGCATGGTAGAGGCAGCAATGGGCGGCGGATTATTTATTGACGAAGCATATGCACTGAGCCAGGGTGGTGAAAATGATTTCGGCAGAGAAGCCATCGAA
Source organism: Chitinophagales bacterium (assembly GCA_044448625.1). Classification (GTDB taxonomy): domain Bacteria; phylum Bacteroidota; class Bacteroidia; order Chitinophagales; family BACL12; genus UBA7236. Next base: position 2,092 of record JBIOHA010000138.1, read on the forward strand.
ACGCTTTTGAAAAGAATGGAAGATCATCGCGGCGAATTTATTGTTATTGTAGCAGGGTATACCGATAATATGATTTCTTTTCTAGAATCAAATCCCGGATTAAAATCGCGTTTCGATAAATTTATTCACTTTGAAGATTATACCGAAGATGAATTATATATAATAGCTGAAAATATGTTGAAGAAAGAATATTTATTCATCAATGAAGAAGCAGCAACGCATTTAAAAGGATATATTAAATTACTTACGGCAAACCGGAATAAATATTTTGGCAACGCCCGCACCATGAGAAAGATCGTAGCCGATATTATTCATCACCAGAATTTACGCATGGCAGGAATTCCTGCAGCACAACGCACTCCCGATATGATCAAAACGATCACTATTGACGATGTGAAAAATTTCGAACTGGATATAGAAGGTAAAAACTCGCAAAGAGAAGCAATAGGTTTTAAATTAGGTGGAGGAACAAATACGGCGAAATAGGCTTAACCCAATTCCTGTTTAAAGTATTCGGGGGCGAAAATAAAAATGCAAATGAAAAATATTTTCTTCTCATTAATTATTATCCTGCTTTTATCCAATTGTTCGTCGCCAACTGAAACAGAAAATAAAAAAACAAACCAGTTTGCACTTGCCATTCATGGTGGGGCAGGCGCTTTGGCAAAAGGAAATTATACTCCGGAGCAGGAAGCAGCGTACTTACAAAAATTGAATGAAGCCCTGGCATTGGGATATTCGATGCTCACCAATGGCGATAGTGCTGTTGCCGTTGTGGAAGCAGTAATTAAAGTGCTTGAAGATTCTCCTTTATTTAATTCGGGAAAAGGATCAGTGATTACCAGCAACGGAAAAATAAAAATGGATGCATCTATAATGAATGGGAGAAATCTGGATGCAGGCTCCGTTTCAAATGTGCAAACAATTAAAAATCCAATTAGCGCCGCGAGAAAAGTGATGGAAAAGGAAAAATATATTATGATTAGCGGGGAAGGTGCCGAATTTTTCGCGAAAAGCAGCGGGCTTGAAATTGTTGATCCCAATTATTTTTATACGCAGCACCAATATCTAAGATGGAAAGGGATGAAAGACAGTACTGAAATAAATGCTATCCGCTATGTTGATTCAATAATTGGCCTTCACCCAATAGAGGCATCGTTACCTGTTATTGAAAAAGATTACGGAACTGTTGGATGTGTGGTTTTGGATAAATATGGAAATCTTGCTGCAGGCACGTCAACCGGTGGATTAATGAATAAGCGATATGACCGCATTGGCGATTCACCCGTAATTGGCGCAGGAACTTATGCTGATAATAATACATGCGCAATTAGTTGCACTGGAACAGGCGAAGACTTTATTAAAACAAATGCCGCCAAAACAGTCGCCGACCTGATCGAATTTAAAGGGATGACTTTAAAAGAAGCAACAAACGAAATGATACATGTCCGTTTCAAACCCATTAATGGCGATGGAGGAATGATAGCTATTGATAACATGGGTAATATTTCTTTCCAATTTAATTCTGATGGCATGTTCCGCGGATATGCGGATGAAAAAGGAAAAATTGAAACGTTCATCTACAAGGACGAATAAATTCGCATTAGAATTTTTACTAATCCTATTGTCACTTTATCTCATGCTCATATTTATTGGCTGATTTGTTCCTCATACCCTGCTTTCATTAAAAACAATCATTAAAAAATAGCCCGGAAAATTATATTGTGGTCAATAAAAAAACCTCACTGCGGTTAGACAGCGAGGCTTCAGTTCAAGTATGAAAAGAAAAGAATATACTAAACTGCAAAACTTTCTCCACATCCGCAAGTTCTGCCTGCGTTTGGATTGATAAATTGAAAGCCTTTGCCGTTTAATCCATCGGAATAGTCCAGTGTTGTATCACATAAATAAAGAAAGCTTTTCAGGTCAGTTACGAGTTTTTCTCCGCGGTCCTCAAATAATTGATCGCCCGGTTTTTCTTCGTTGTCGAAATCCATTTTATAGCTTAAACCGCTGCAACCACCTCCTACTACGCTTATACGCACAAAATAGTCGCTTCCCAATCCAGCCTCTGATTTGAGATTATCAACTTTTTCCTTTGCTATTTCAGATATAAAGATCATTTAATGAGTGATGAGTAATGAGTAATGAGTAATGAGTTTTCACCATCCATCTTGGTTCCTGGTTCCTGATTCTTGGTTCCCCACAGGGTCCTGCGGACTGGCTCCTGGCTCTAACAATCAATGGACAATTTTTTCTTCCATAACCAATTCAGGTAAATTATTTTTCTTCCTGTAATCCTGAATTGCCGCTTTAATTGCGTCTTCAGCCAAAACCGAGCAGTGGATCTTAACCGGGGGAAGAGCCAGCTCCTCAACAATATCCATATTGTCGATTGTCAGCGCTTCATCAATTGTTTTACCCTTTAGCCATTCGGTAGCCAGTGAAGAAGATGCGATCGCACTTCCACAGCCAAAAGTCTTGAATTTGGCATCAATGATCAATTGCGTTTCCGGATCCACTTCGATCTGTAAACGCATAACGTCGCCGCATTCAGGAGCTCCGACCAAACCGGTGCCCACTTCCATTTTTTTATTATCGAGGGTTCCAACATTTTTTGGATTCTCGTAATGTTCCAACACCTTTTTTGAATATGCCATAGGTTAATTTTTAATATGCTAACTGCTTAATTTATAACTTTTATCTTTTGTTTAAGGTTCAGAAAATGTATTTCGATTTTCTCCTGGTTCACCACAGGGTCCTGCGGACCGGCTCTTGGTTCCTGGCTCCTGCCTCCCTTAATGTGCCGCCCATTCAATCGTGCTCAAATCGATGCCCTGTTTGAACATCTCCCAAAGCGGGCTCATTTCCCTCAACTTCAAAACCGCTGTTTTAACGTGATCGATGGTATATTCAATCTGATCATCGGTTGTGAATTTTCCAAGTGAAAAACGAATACTTGAATGCGCCAGGTCGTCGCCCAGTCCCAAAGCCTTCAATACATAACTTGGCTCCAGCGATGCACTCGTGCAGGCTGAACCTGAACTCACTGCAATATCTTTAAATGCCATCATCAACCCTTCGCCCTCTACATATTTGAATGAAATATTTGTGATCTGCGGCAAGCGGTTTTTTGGGTTTCCGTTTACATAGGCTTCTTCCAGTTTCAGGAGTTCAGTTTCGAGATGATCACGCATTTTACTCAGCCTGATTGCATCTGAATCCATTTCCAGCATTGCAATTTCCGCAGCTTTTCCAAAGCCAACTATTCCGGGAACATTGAGGGTTCCACTTCGCATTCCCCGTTCATGACCTCCGCCATCCATTTGAGCAGTAACCTTCACTCTCGGGTTTTTCCTCCTAACATATAAAGCACCTACACCCTTTGGTCCGTACATTTTATGCGCCGAAAAAGCCATAAGGTCGATCCCGTCGCGTTCAACATCAATTGAAATTTTTCCAGCGGCCTGAGTAGCATCAGTAAACATTAACGACCCTTTTTTATGGGCGATCTCTGCAATTTGTTTTATGGGGGCAATTGTTCCGATCTCGTTGTTAGCATACATCACCGCAACCAAAACGGTTTTATCAGTTACCACACTTTCCAATTCATTCAGGTCAATATTTCCCTGGTTATCTGTTTTGAGGTAGGTAATATTTCCGCCTGATTTTTCTATATGCTTGCAGGTATCTAACACTGCTTTATGCTCAGTTGTAACCGTTACGATATGATTGCCTTTTCTGCTATACATATCAAAAACACCCTTAAGTGCAAGATTATCGGCCTCCGTGGCTCCCGAAGTTATTATTATTTCTTTTTCAGACGCACCAACCAGTTTGGCTATTTTTTCACGGGCCTGATCAACTGCATCCTCCGCTTCCCAGCCAAAAGGGTGACTGCGGCTAGCGGCATTTCCGAAATGTTCGTAAAAATAAGGCACCATTGTATCAACAACACGGGGATCAACCGGAGTGGTGGCGCTATTATCAAGATATATAGGAAGCTTAAGCATAGTTACTATTTAGACTAATTCTAAAACACAAAGCTAATGCAAAAGTTCGGCTAATAAAATAGAAGATTCGAAGGGAGAAGATTCGAACCTGCCTGCCGGCAGGCAGGGATTTAAAGGGTAAGGAAAGAAGCAATTAAGGGAAGGAAATAAGGATTTACCTTAGGGTTGTGTGTCGAATTTTGGTGATCATATCCGGGACTTCATGAAAAAAGAATTGTTTGCATAATTCATAATATATTTACGAATATCTGCAGTCAAATAAATAATCACATCTATGAAAAAAATAGAGCATCTGGGAATAGCAGTTAAAAATATCGACGAATCAAACAATTTATTTGCAAGATTATTCGGTAAAGAATATTATAAAATTGAAAATGTTGAACGTGAGGGTGTAAAAACATCATTTTTCATGTTGGGAGAAACAAAAGTTGAATTACTTGAAGCAGTAACTGAAGAAAGCGCAATTTCCAAATTCATAGCGAAACGCGGTGAAGGCATTCATCATATTGCTTTTGCGGTGGACGATATTTATGCGGAAATGAAAAGGATGGAGGACGCAGGATTTCAATTGCTGAGCAAGGAACCCATGGAAGGTGCCGACAATAAAATGATATGTTTTTTACATCCTAAAAGCACCAATGGTGTTCTTGTTGAATTATGCATGGAGCGGAAATGAAAATAAAAAGCTGCCGAAATTTTTATCCGGCAGCTTTACTTAATAGGCAATTAATATAACTAGTGATCTAACCAATCTTTTCTCAATTTAATTTGTTCTGGAGTAGCATTTTCGTCTACCAATAAGATTGCAGGCTTTTCCACCTGGATCTCCATTGCATGTGCTTTCAGTTTGATCTGTTTCGTTTTACCGTTTTCCATTTTGCGTTCAATAACTATGGTAACTTTATCGCCAGCCGAAGTTTCAGCTTTCCAGCGATCAATTGCGGTGTTTGCATTTTCATCAGTAAGTGAGAATTTTTTATTTATGCTTACCAGCCTGTCGCCAACCATATAACCTATTTGGTGGGCAAAATCATTTGATCCTTCAAGGCTGGAAACAATTATTTTTTTCTCCGCCTCCCTGAAATCATAATCCAGTGAAATATTTCCCAGCGTAATTATCGTATTGTATTCTGTTGGACCTTTTTGTATCCCCGCCATTGCAAAATATTTATCATAAGGCAATGGTTTTGTTCCTTCTACATATAATTTAAAGAACTGCGCTATCTCCGGGTAGGTCAATGCGGTAATTTTATCAAACAACGCATCATCGTCA
>JBIOHA010000139.1:0-7357 GCA_044448625.1 Chitinophagales bacterium
ATCATTTTTGATTAACAATTTAATATATTTGTATTCTAAACAATTTTTGTTCATTTCAATAAACTCTATGAAAAACGCTAACACTAACAGGCGAATAATGTTCGCTTTAATTTGCATGCTGGTATGCGCAGCACCTGCCTTTTCTCAATATTGTATCCCGGCCTATACTGGTGGAACTGTTGAAGGTGATTATTGCAGTTATGTAGGTCTTGGAACAATTAATAACACCACCATAGGTGCGCCATCACCATTTTATTCTGATTATACGGCAATGTCCACTAATTTAATGGTAGGAAATACCTATACAATTACAGTTGGTGCCGGTACCTATGCTTCCAATAATGATTTTGGAATTTGGATAGATTATAATAGTGACGATGATTTTTATGATGCTGATGAATTTATCGGATCTGTTGTTGATCTTGGTTCATTGGAAACAGGTACGCTTACTTTTACGGTTCCATTATTAGTTGTTGGAGGGCCGACAGTATTAAGAGTACGTGAAATATTTGCTATGCCTGTTGCTCCTGATCCCTGTATTACATATAATTACGGTGAAACAGAAGATTATAGAGTTAATTTAATTGGCGCAACGATCGATGGAGGTGTAATTGATATTACAAATCCCGTTACAGCAATTGACATGGGATTAGAATCTATTTCAATTGTAATACAAAATTACGGGTCATCGGCCATTTCAGGTTTTCCTGTACGGTATAAAGTAAATGGCGGCTCTTTTGTTACTGAAACTTATACAGGAACCATCCCTCCGTATGCTACTGCTCCTTATACTTTTACAACACCATATGATTTTACAGCTGAAGAATGTTATACATTATTAACTGTTACAAATGTTCCTGGTGATGCAAACCCCGCAAATAATGCGCTCACCGAAGTACCTTGCAATCTTTCTCCCGGAGAAGGAAAAATGTATATTTATTCAAATACTACCGGATTAGAACCCTGGGGTACTATTTCAAATACTACTGCTTTGAATTTGGCTTTTGGTCCTGAAGGATTGAATTGGCAACGTAATTATTTTGAAACAGTAGTACCCGCAATATTATTTTCAGAATTAAACTGCTTTATATTTCTTGAAGGAAGCGATGCGCATGCTTCGGAATTGGAAAGTTTTCTAATTGCAAATTTACCATTGATCGAATCATGGGTAAATTCAGGGGGACATTTATTAATTAACTCAGCACCAAACGAAGGAGATGGAATGAATTTAGGTTTTGGTGGAACTCAGCTTATTTATGATGGAGGTGCTGGTGCCGTAACTGCTGCCGACCCTGGTCATCCGATTTTCAGCGGACCTTTTACACCTGCCGGAATTAATTACACCGGTTCAAATTTCAGTCATGCAAGAATTGCAGGTCCAGGACTTACCAGTGTTATCATAGAAACCGGAACAACCGATATTACTTTAGGACAAAAAGTATGGGGAACCGGAACAGTGATGTTTGGCGGAATGACAACAAATAATTTTCACGACCCTGATCCAAATGCTGCAAATTTACGTGCAAATATTTTTTCCTATCTCGCTCAATGTGATGATGTTTGTGATCCCGGAATTCCCACCGGTTTATTTGCTGATATGATAACCACCACAAAGGCAAAATTGCATTGGTCACCAGTTTTAGGAGTTGATAAATATAGTGTTTCAGTATATACTGCCGGTGGTGCATTGGTTACTAAAAAACAAACATTTAATAACTATTTAACTGTGAAAGACCTAACTCCGGGAACTGCATATACTTTCAAAGTGCGTTCAATATGTCTGGATGAAGGAACTTTATCTCCGCCTTCAGCACCCGGATCATTTACCACATTATTGCGCTTGGGAGAAATGCCAGCAGCGTTTAATATTTATCCCAACCCATCCGCAGGTTCATTTAATATTGACATCGCCGGATTTGCAAACCAAACCCTTGAATTAAATATTCTTAATTCCTTGGGTCAGGTGATTTATAATAAAAATATCAATATCGAAACCAATGATCATAACGAACAAATAAACCTCGATAATATTGTGTCGGGAATTTATATGATTAGTCTCAGCAACACTGAAATTAATTTAAATTATTCGATTGTGATCACAGAATAAAAATTTAAATTAAATCAAAGCCGCTTCTTTGAGGCGGCTTTTTTCATTCTCATTTTCAGCCAATGTTTAGATTTTATTTTCTACCTTTATTTCAACGCATTTTAAGAACCAATTTAACTAACCATTAAACAATCCATATGAAGAAGTTTTACTCCTCAGCGATTTTGAAATTAACATCTGTTTCATTAATCGCATTTTGCATGTTTTCCATTGCAAAAGCCCAATATTGTATTCCAACCTATACAACCGGAACCGTAGAAGGCGATTATTGCAGCTATGTGGGGCTCACTACCATATCCAATTTCAGCGGCCCTTCGCCGGCTCCCTTTTTCACCACTTATGCGGGAATGAATGCAGAATTAATTGCCGGTATTTCATACACTATCATTTTGGGTTCAGGTGCTTATTTATCAAATAACGATTTTGCAGCCTGGATAGATTATAATCATGACGGTGATTTTTTAGATGCAGATGAGTTAATAGGAACTGTGCTTAACCTGGGTGCAAATACAATGGGATCTGCAACATTTACCGTTCCGCTCACAGCATTGACAGGCAATGTTAAAATGCGTATCCGTGAAATTTATAATATGCCTGCAATTCCTGATGCGTGTATCAGTTATGGTTATGGTGAAACTGAAGACTATACGGTAACCATTTATACGGGTGGTGGATGCCTTCCGTTAATTCCTTATGGTTTATATGCTGATTATATCACAACTACTAAAGCAAAATTACATTGGGCAGCAATTCCTGGTGCAGAAAAATATTCGGTGAGTGTATTCAATGATGCAGGAGCATTGATATTAAAAAAATCTTCACTTACAAATTCATTAAATGTAAAGGATTTAATTCCCGGGACCCATTATACTTATAAAGTACGCACGGTTTGTGTAACAGCTGGAACGCAATCTGCATTTTCAGCGCCGGGATATTTTATAACTTATATGCGTTTAGCGGGGGAAGAAACTGTTTCAACGAATTTATATCCCAATCCGAATACCGGAAGTTTCAATTTAAATTTAAATGGTTATGAAGGAAACAATTTCATCATGAACATATATAACGCATCAGGTCAGTTGATATCTACCGAAAAAATTGAGGTCATAGAAAATGATTTTATTTATACGGTAAATATTGAAAATGCTGAGCCCGGATTATATCATATTGAATTGAATAACCAGGATCACCGTATACAACAAACTTTTGTGGTGACCAATTAATTCAGGGCACATTCAGGTATTTATGCAGTTGGAGTGAGATCTCCCAATCGGGGTATTTTTTTACGTAGTCGATGATCAAAGCAGTCATTTCTGCATTGCGGCTCCATTCGGGCTGGAGATAGAGTTTGCATTCTGGTGATACAAGCCTCCTGTTTTCTTCAGCCCATGCGAAATCGGATTTATTGTATATCACAACTTTTAATTCATTGGCTTGTGCACCAACCTCTGCTAATGGTTTTTTGAATTTCTTGGGTGAAAAACAAATCCAATCCCACGAACCACTTAAAGGATATGCACCGGATGTTTCGAGATTTATTTTATATTGATGTGCATGAAGCGCTTCAGTTAATTCAGTAAGATCATACATCAGCGGTTCGCCACCTGTAATAACAATCAATTCAACAGGGTGTCTTTTAATATCGATAATAATTTCGTCAATACTTTTCAGCGTATGTTTTCCTGCATCCCAGCTTTCCTTTACATCGCACCAAACACAGCCCACATCGCAACCGCCTAAACGAATAAAATATGCAGCCCTGCCCTGGTGAAATCCTTCACCCTGAATGGTATAAAATTGTTCCATTATTGGGAGCATATGAGCGATCGATCTTAATTTTTATAGCTTACTGTCTTCATTGTATTCATGAGTAAGGAGATGACTGTCATTAATCCAACACCACCCGGCACCGGTGAAATAGCCGAACATTTTTCTGCTACTTCATCGAATTTCACATCTCCTTTAATCAAGTACCCTTTTTCGTTGTTTGCCGTTACCCGCGAAATTCCAACATCAATAACTACGGCTCCTCCTTTCACCATTTCTGCGTTTATAAATTCAGGTTTACCCAATGCAGCAATTAAGATATCGGCCTGCAAACAAATCTCTTTGAGATTTTTTGTGCGGCTATGACATAAAGTTACCGTGCAATTGCCCGGGTTTGTATTTCTTGATAGTAAAATACTCAGCGGTGTTCCGACAATATTACTGCGCCCAACAATTACACAATGTTTTCCAGAAGTTTCGATATTAAAACGCCCAAGCATGGTAATAATTCCTGCTGGTGTAGCCGAAATAAATGCAGGAAGTCCCAATTGCATTCTGCCAAGATTTACAGGATGGAATCCGTCAACGTCCTTATCAGGATTGATCGCTTCAATTATTTTTGTTTCCGAAATATGTTTTGGCAGCGGAAGCTGAATAATGAATCCAGAAATATTATTATCATTATTAAGATCATTAATTATCGAAAGCATTTCATTTTCAGAAGTATTTTCACTGAGATGAATAAAAGTTGATTCCATCCCAACTGCTTTGCATAGTTTGACCTTGCTGTTTACATAAGAAAGACTTGCCCCGTCATTACCAACCAAAACAGCAGCAAGATGTGGTATTTTTTTTCCTTCCGATCTTAATTGTTCAATTTCAGCCCTTATCTCTACCTGAATTTCTGCAGATAATTTTTTTCCATCAAGAATTAAAGGCATTTATTTGAAGTTTTTATTTTAATGACCTTGCCGGTTGTTCACCGCAATTAATCTTCATTCAATTTTAATACTGCTAAAAAAGCTTCCTGCGGTACTTCAACTGTTCCTATCTGGCGCATTTTCTTTTTACCCTTTTTCTGTTTCTCAAGTAATTTTCTTTTTCTTGAAATATCACCGCCATAACATTTTGCAGTAACGTCCTTCCGCATAGCGCTTATCGTTTCCCGTGCAATTATTTTCGCTCCAATAGCAGCCTGTATGGCAATCACAAATTGTTGTTTGGGAAGCAGGTCTTTTAGTTTACCACATAGTTTACTGCCAAACTCATATGCTTTATCGCGATGTATCAATGCAGAAAATGCATCTACATTTTCTCCGTTCAATTTAATATCGAGCTTAACAAGATCGCCGTCGCGGTAATCAATTAATTCATAATCAAAACTGGCATATCCCCGTGAAATAGATTTTAATTTATCATAAAAATCAAAAACAATTTCAGTAAGCGGCATTTCCCAAATTAATTCTACTCGTGAAGGTGTGAGATAGATCTGATTTTTAAGTATGCCCCTTTTATCCATACATAATTTCATGATGGCGCCGATATAATCTGGTTTGGTAATTACCTGTGCCCTGATATAGGGCTCTTCAATATGATCGATATAGGCAGGATCGGGGAGATCAGTGGGGTTATGCACCACTATTTTTTTTCCTGCATTGGTAAAACAATCAAACGACACATTGGGAACAGTGATAATTACATTCTGGTCAAATTCCCTTTCCAGCCTTTCCTGAATAATTTCAAGATGCAGCAATCCCAAAAATCCGCACCTAAAACCAAAACCGAGTGCAATAGAACTCTCAGGTTCAAAAACGAGTGATGCATCATTCAGCTGTAATTTTTCAATTGAATCCCTGAGATCTTCATAGTCGTCGTTGTCGATAGGATAGATACCCGCAAATACCATCGGCTTCACATCTTTAAATCCTTCCACAATATTGCTGCATTGCCGGTCCCTATGCGTAATGGTATCACCAACTTTAATTTCCTTGGCTTCTTTTATTCCTGTTATGATATAGCCAACATCTCCTGCCCTTAACTCCTGGCGTGGTTCATATAATAACCGCAATATCCCAACTTCATTTGCTTCGTATTCGCTTTCGGTATTCACAAATTTAACCTGGTCGCCCTTTTTTAAAGTGCCCTGGAAAACCCGGTAATAGGCAACTACACCTCGGTAAGAATTAAAAACAGAATCAAAGATCAACGCCTGCAATGGGGCATTAACGTCGCCGCTTGGCGCAGGTATGCACTTTATAATTGCTTCCAGTATCTCGCTCACCCCGACACCGGTTTTTCCGCTTGCCTCCAGAATATCTTCGCGTTTGCAACCAATAAGGTCAACGATCTGGTCTTTTGTTTCCTCAACCATTGCCCCATCCATATCAATTTTATTCACGATGGGGATTATTTCGAGGTCGTGTTCTATAGCGAGATAAAGATTTGAAATGGTTTGTGCCTGAATGCCCTGTGAAGCGTCTACAAGTAATAAAGCGCCTTCGCATGCAGCGATGCTCCTTGAAACTTCATAGCTAAAGTCAACGTGGCCGGGCGTATCAATAAGATTAAGCACATAGTCTACTCCGTTTTGTGAATAGTCCATTTGGATAGCATGACTCTTTATGGTGATACCACGCTCCCTTTCAATGTCCATATCATCCAGTACCTGCGCCTTTGCATCTCGTTCCGAAACAGTATGCGTTATCTCCAGAAGCCTGTCGGCTAAAGTGCTTTTCCCATGATCAATATGTGCTATTATGCAAAAATTCCTGTAATTATCCATCTTTCGTTACCTATCCTTTTCAATCGTGGGCAAAGGTAATTAAAAGAGATGTCGTTCACACAGAACCATTGAGAATCTGCAGGGTTTGAACACCCGCCATTTGCTTTTCAACAATGAACTGTTGTTTTCGATCGCCGGTTTTGATTATAGTTTTTATATTTGCTCATATTAATTCTGCCTTTTAAAAGAGGATATTATGACACATAAATACCAGACGGCTTCTATTTCGAGGAGATTTATAGCTTACCTTATCGATGTTTTATTAGTGGGAATGGCGGTGTCTGCATTTTTATTTGTTACAATGGGCCATGCGCCAGAGGATGCATTTGTTGACGAAGGCAAACCAAGTCTCGCTGATGAGTATCCTTTTTTCGCCTATGCCGATGGCATTGTTAATGGTCCTTCGCGGGCAAGTTATGTTGAAAGTTTTATTAAATTCTATTCGATGGAAGCATTGATCGGGTTATTATTGATTCCTATGATCTATTTTGTTTTTTTTGAGGGATTATGGGGGGCATCGATAGGTAAACTTATTACAGGTATCAGGGTGAGAAGAAAAGACGGCGGCAAGATCAATTTCGGAGTAGCTTTTATCCGTTATCTCGGAAGAATAATTTCGACAATAATATTTTTACTTGGTTATGCCCTTGCACTTATTGACAGCAAAAGACAAACACTCCATGATAAAATTGCAAATACAC
>JBIOHA010000140.1:0-7334 GCA_044448625.1 Chitinophagales bacterium
GAGCTGAAGATTCGAAGGGAGAAGATCCGAAGATTTGAAGGGAGAAGGGTTGAAGATTCGAAGGAAGGATATAAGATTTTAAAGGATGGCAGGGAAAATCCTGGGACTTAAAAAGATTTGAAGGGAGAAGGATTGAAGAATCGAAGATTAAGGGTCTAAGATCTTATAGGAAGTAAGGGCAAGGTGGAAGATTCCTCGAGTTTAACGTTCTTCCCCTTCGAATCATCTCCCTTCAAATCTTCGATTCTTTTGTTGAGCGCAACTTCAAATAATGAGGGTACCTAGCTTTTCTTTTTCAGCAAGAAATTCCTGCCATATACTTTCAAGGATGGTTTTGGCGGGTAATATTTCTTTTATTGTTGCAGAGATTTGACCAATTTCGAGTTCGCCTTCCTCGAGGTTACCTTCAAACATTCCTTTTTTTGCACGCCCGCGGCCAAGTAAATTTCTTAAATCTTCAATTGAGGCGTTGTGGTGGTATGCATTTTCGATCTGTTCGTAGAATTTATTTTTGATCATCCTTACGGGGGTAATTTCTTTTAATGTCAATACCGTAGCACCCTCATCAGTATTTGTGATCAGTTTTTTAAAATTTTCGTGTAAGCTGCTTTCAATACTGGCTGCGAATCTAGTCCCAACCTGAACGCCTTCTGCGCCTAATACCATACAGGCCAGCATCGCTCTGCCGTCTGCAATTCCTCCGGCAGCAATTACCGGAATTTCCACCACATCGCTTACCATCGGGATTAAACAGATGGTGGTTGTTTCTTCCCTTCCGTTGTGACCCCCCGCTTCAAACCCCTCAGCCACTATAGCATCGCATCCTGCATCTTCTGCTTTTAATGCGAATTTTTTACTGCTCACCACATGCACCACTTTAATTCCGTTATCCTTTAATTGTTGCGTCCATGTTTTTGGATTTCCAGCACTGGTAAAAACGATTTTAACGCCTTCCTCAATTATGATTTTAATGTGCTTGTCGATATCCGGATATAACAAGGGCACATTCACGCCAAAAGCATTATTTGTTGCTGCTTTACATTTTTGAATATGCTCCCTTAAAATTTCAGGATACATGCTGCCGCTTCCTATTAATCCTAATCCGCCGGCATTGCTGACTGCGCTTGCCAGTTTCCACCCGCTGGTCCAAATCATGCCGGCCTGGATGATGGGGTATTTGATGTTGAAGAGTTCTTTTATGCGATGCATTTTTTTAATTAGCAAATTAGCAAACGGAGTATTAGTACTCGCGTTAATAATAGTAGCTCAAAGTATTTTTTGTTATCTGATGCAATTCAAAACTGATTTAATGCCAAAAAAAATTGAGGAATGGTAAAAATAATGATTTCAGATATTATTGTTTAGATGTAGTGATTATTTTATTTATAATTTTTTTTATAGGGACAAGCTGTCAATTAAAAATTGAGAGAAAGGATATTTCTCAGAATATTCGGAAAGTAATAACCAGTATTCTAATTCGTCAGCTTCTTTTGCCGCAACTTTAAACTTGTGGATAAAATCAGTTCTGCTTTCTGCATTTTGTGCTTCACGAACATTTGCTTCGACTGATGTTCCCGACTTTAAGATCTGATCCTTCAAAACATATTTTTTTATTTCGGAAAGTATTTGTGCAAACTCAAGGATAAATCCTGAAATCATCAAATCATCGATGTCCCCCATCTGCTAATCTGCTAATCAATCAAAGCTCTGACTCAAATCAATCTCCGTATTATCTCCAATATTCAGGCTCTGGCTTAGTCCTTTAATAAAAGTGTCGCTCCCAATTACCGAATCATGCAACACCACATCATCAATTGTTGCATCATTCCCGATAATTGAATTGCGAACAATGGAATAATTTACTGAAGTATTTTCACCCAACGTAACATTTGGCCCGATTATCGAATTTTTAATATCGCAATTTGCAGCAATGCTCACGGGTTCAATGATGATCGTATTATCAAATGATTTATTTTTTTCACCCGCAGGATGTAATTTTTTTAAAAGGATTGCATTCGTTTCAAGCAGGATATCTTTTTTTCCGCAGTCATACCAATTCTGAATTTTAAATCCACGAAATTTTATTCCCTGTTGTATCATCAGCATCAATGCATCTGTTAAATGATATTCGCCCTGCGTTTTAAATGCATGTTTAATAATTTGATCAAGTGCATCAAATAATTTTCCGCTCTCCCTGATCTTATATAAACCCACCAGGGCGAGATTAGATTTCGGGATGGAAGGTTTTTCAATAACACGTAAAATATCAAAATCCTCATTTGTTTCTGCAACACCAAAATCGCGGGGGTCATCCACTTTTTTTAATCCTAATGCCGATTCGGGCATATTTAAAACAGCTTCAATATCGGCTTCAAAAATGGTATCTCCCAAAACAATAAATAATTCTTCGTTTGGGCCAATAAGATCCTTTGTAAGATAAATTGCATGGCCAAGTCCTTCTCTTTTATTCTGAACAACAAAATGCGTTGTGAGATGAGGATAATTCTCCTTTACAAATGCTTCAATTTTTTCGCCGAGATAACCAATAACAAAAATGAATTCAGTGAAACCGGCCTTTACCATCCGGTCGATAATAAACCCAAGAATGGGCTTCCCAGCAACCGGTATCAGCGGCTTTGGCTGTGAATAGGTATGAGGTCGCAACCTGGTTCCTACACCTGCAACAGGAATAATGGCCTTCATATTGGTTTTTGTTTTAAGCTGCCCGAAAAACCCGCTAAGTTATACCTTAGTACCCAATCACATATCCTTTTTCCAACCCCGATTGTCAGGTTATGTGAACAGAATATGACATTTTTTTTAAATAATCCTTGTAAAAACCAACCTCATATTCAAAAACAGTCGTAAATTTATAGGTTGAAAAACTATCGCCCGATTAATTAAAACAAATGCCTTGTTTTATGAAAAAAAATCTACTCCTTCACGCATGTCTCCTCCTTATTTCGATCTACAGCCTTACAGGTCAGGTTATGATCAATGAATATTCTGCAGCAAATTATGATGATATTGCAGATAACTACGGGGCATTCGAGGATTGGATAGAACTTTACAATGCCGGAGCAGCTTCGGTTGACCTTTCCGGTTATTATTTAAGCGACCGCGAATCGGAACCACTTAAATACAGTATCCCGGCAGGAGTTACCATCAGCGCCGGCGGGTTTTTAAGGTTTTGGTGCTCTTCCAGAAATACTTATGTAGGAACCAATTACCATACGAATTTTAAACTTACCCAAACAACTGGAGCAGAAGCAGTTGTTTTTTCAGATGCTGCTGGTGTGCTTGTTGAAGTTCAGCTACTAAACAACCCGAATCAAACAAATCATTCCTGGGGTCGTACACCAAATGGTTCTGCCGACTGGAGAATTTATACCAACCCAACACCCAATGCCTCAAATACCGGAACAACAAAGATCGCCTATGCGCAAAAACCGGACATGGCACCGAACTCTGCAAATTATGTGGGCTCAGTAACAGTAGATATAACCGTTGTTGAGCCAAATATGGTTGTAAGATATACCACCGACGGTAGCTTCCCAACTGCCGCAGCAACAGTTTATTCAGGTCCGATCACAATTGATGAAACAACCGTATTACGCACAGTTGCATATCCGGTTTCAACAGATACTTTCCAGAGCCTTTGTTCTACCAATACTTATTTTATTGATGAAACGAGCACAATGCCGATCATTTCACTTGCGGGTGAAGAGATAGATGATCTTTTAAATGCTACCGGCTGGGGAATTGTACCCGTAGGATCATTCGAATTGTTTGACAAGGATTTTAATTTGATAGATGAAGCCATCGGAACTTTCAATGAACACGGAAACGATTCCTGGGCATACGATCAGCGTGGTTATGACTATATTGTTAAAGATCAGTTTGGATACGACAATGATATTGATCAGGAATTTTTTGCTGATGTTACAGATAGAACAGGTTACCAGCGCCTTATCTCCAAAGCTGGTGCAAATGATAATTATCCATCATCAACCGGAGGCGCACATGTAAGAGATGCATTCGTTCACCATATTGCAGGGCTCGATGACCTCGAACTTGATGAGCGTTCATCATTCTTTAATATTTGCTTCCTCAATGGAGAATACTGGGGTGTTTATGATACCCGCGAAAAAGCGGATGACCAGGATTATACAGATTATTATTACGATCAGGGAGAATATGAAATGGATTATATCAAATGCTGGGGAGGAACATGGGCTGAATACGGAACAATGGCTCCGTGGAATCCATTCGTAACTTTTGTTACAACCAACGATATGAGTATCCCCGCTAATTATCTTTATGTAACTGATAACTTCAATACTTTAAGTCTTACCGATTATATTCTTGTAAATACTTTTTCTGTTTGTTCGGATTGGCTGAACTGGAATACCGCCTGGTGGAGGGGATATGATCCAACCGGTGGTGCGAAAACATGGAGATATGTTTTATGGGATGAAGACGCCACATTCGGACATTATATAAACTATACCGGTATTCCTGATGATTCACCAACAGCCGATCCTTGCGATCCTTTAACGCTTGGCGGCGTTGACCCCAACGGGCATATTGATATTGCCAATGCATTGCTTGAAAATCCGGATTTCAAATCTCAATATATCAACAGGTTTGGTGATCTAATTAATACAACATTCGATTGCGATATCATACTCGGAAGATTAGACAGTATGCGTTCAGTGCTTGATCCTGAAATGACTCGTCACGCAGGACAATGGGGTGGTTCTTATATCGGATGGAGCAATAATTACGACGAATTACGGGCATTCATTGAAGAACGCTGCGCATATATTCCAAGTGGTGTTGAAGATTGTTTTGGGGTTGAAGCATTTGGGGTCGTTGTTCAAATTGAACCTGTTGGAAGCCCTAATGATGTTAAAGTGAATTTTACCATCCCGGCTTCATATCCATATCCTGCAACTTATTTCAGTGGAACTACTTTAGGATTTGAGGCCATTGCCGATCCTGCTTATACTTTTGACCATTGGGAATTTTTAAATCATACCCCCGCTCCTGGAATAACAGATGACTCAGTTACAGTTTCTTTAACAACTACCGATACTGTTACTGCATGGTTTGCAACAACTGAATTACCATTCTATAATTTCACTGTTAATATTGAACCACTTGGTGCAGGAACAGCTTCGGTAGAAGGATTTATTCCTGGCACATATCCATTCTCGAGTACTTACGTAAGTGGAACAATGATAGATATGGAGGCAACTGCCAATGCCGGATATTATTTTGATTATTGGGAATTGGAAAATCATATTGCCAACCCTGATCCATTCACACTTGATGTATTTTTTGCTTTAGCTGATTTTGAAAATGTTACTGCGCACTTCAAAGGTGGTGGAACTTCAATTGAAAATGACGATGCAAATATTTCATTGAATGTTGTTCCTTCTGTAACATCGGGAACAGTAAATATTAATTATCAGCTCAGCGAAAATGCTGATGTAATTACTTTGGAAATATTTTCTGTAACGGGACAATTAATTACAACTATAAGCGATGCACAAACAATTTCCGGTGCAATCGGTGATCATTCCACTTCAATTAATCTGAATGATTATAATGTTGCCGATGGTATGTATTTTATCAAACTTACTGCTGGAACAAATTCGATGAACGAAAGGATAGTTTATAGTCATTGATATCCTACAGATAAAAAATATCCTCCGGGTTCGAATAGATCCGGGGGATTTTTTTTGCATTGATTTTCATCCTGTATGAATTGGATAAATGATTATGAAATTTATGGGGAGGATAAAGATTTGTCTCTTTCCGATTTTTATAGATTTACAATTAAATTTGTCTCACTTTAAAATAAACTATGCAACGCGACAGCCAGATATTCGACATCATTCAAAAAGAACTTCATCGCCAAACCGAGGGCATTGAATTGATTGCCAGTGAAAATTTTGTCAGCAACCAGGTGATGGAAGCAATGGGAAGCTGCCTCACAAATAAATATGCCGAAGGCTATCCGGGTAAACGATATTATGGCGGTTGTGAATTTGTTGATGAGGCCGAGAACCTTGCCATTGAAAGAGCAAAAAAATTATTTGGTGCCGATTATGCAAACGTGCAGCCGCATAGTGGGGCCCAGGCAAATGCAGCCGTTATGCTTGCCTGCATTAATCCTGGTGATACCCTGCTGGGATTTAATTTATCGCATGGCGGACATTTGACCCACGGCAGCCCGGTAAATTTTTCCGGTAAATTATATCGCCCGGTTTTTTATTCTGTGGAAGAAGAATCGGGCATGATCGATATGAATAAAGTGGCGGAGATCGCTGAAAAAGAAAAACCAAAATTGATCATCGCCGGAGCAAGTGCTTATGCCCGCGACTGGGATTTTAAAAGATTCAGGGAAATTGCCGATAGCATTGGTGCAATTTTAATGGCGGACATTGCGCATCCCGCAGGGTTGATCGCAACAAAATTATTATCCGATCCGATGCCGCATTGTCATATCGTTACAACCACCACACATAAAACATTGCGAGGTCCGAGAGGCGGAATGATCATGATCGGAAAGGATTTCGAAAATCCGTGGGGACAAAAAACACCGAAGGGGGAAACAAAAATGATGAGCACGGTGATCGACAGCGCTGTTTTTCCGGGAACACAGGGCGGACCGCTCGAACATGTTATTGCAGCAAAAGCAGTTGCGTTTGGAGAAGACCTCGAAGAGAGTTATAAAATATATTGCCAACAGGTAATTGCAAATGCCCAGGCAATGGCAAAAGAATTTACCAGCCGTGGATATAAAATAATTTCCGGTGGCACTGATAATCATTTAATGCTGATCGATCTCAGGAATAAAAATATCTCAGGAAAAAAAGCAGAAGCGGTGCTTGGCGAAGCAAACATTACAGTAAATAAAAATATGGTTCCCTTTGATGATAAATCTCCTTTTGTAACATCGGGGATCAGGATCGGAACTCCGGCAGTTACCACCCGTGGAATGAAAGAGATCGATATGGTGCAGTTCGTTGATTGGATAGATCAGATAATCATGAATGCCGACGATGCAGCAACAAAGTCGGAGATAAAAAAACAGATCAACAATTTCGCAAAAGCATTTCCATTGTTTGCTTATTAATATTTTTTTAGTGACAATGGCTTAGATATTAAAAGATCATAATTTAATTACACATAAATTAAATAATCAAATATGAAATTCCTAAAATTATCATGCTCCGTTTTTTTTCTGACGATATTTTTTATTTCTGTAAATGCACAAACTGGTTGCATCTCCGGAAATTGTACAAAAGGCAAAGGAACTTATA
>JBIOHA010000141.1:0-7300 GCA_044448625.1 Chitinophagales bacterium
CAATGTTGATTGCCGCTATTGTACAATGTACAGCGTTAATATAATTTTGAATTATTAATTATATAAATAAGCTAAATAAATAGAATAACACTCAAACTATAACTAATGCTTTTGCTGGCGGTTCATTGTTGAAACAGCACAAGTATGAAAAGAGAAACGGCTCCGGGTGAGCCGTTTTTTAATTTATAGGGATAGAGAATTTGGAAATATATTATTTCATGGATATGCATGAACCGAACATTATCCAACCGATTTTAAAAATTTCGGCATTTCCCTTTTATTTGTTGCCTGTTCAAAGGCATAGGCCATGGCGAGGATATCTGCTTCTTTGAAAGCACCGGCCATAAAAGAAAATCCAACAGGCAATTCATGTACTTTTCCCATTGGAACGGTAATATGAGGAAACCCAGCCAGGGCGGCTGGTGTTCCAAAGTAAAAACCGGTATCGTAATCTCCATTTACAAGATCAGTGCATCCTGCTAATCCTATGGTGGTTCCACAAATCGCATCCAATTTATTTTCGGCCATAAGACTATTAATTATTTGTTTCGAACTTGTTGTGGTTAATAAAGCATCGAAATATTCTTTGGAGTTTAGTCCCCCCAATTCATTACTCGCTTCAAGTATTTCCTGTTTGAAATATGGCATTGCCACATCTTTATTTTTGTTATTGAATTCAATTACATCCGACAACGATTTAACTTTTGCATTTGCATTAGCAAGATAGCGGTTCAATCCATCCTTAAACTCATATTTCAGGACAGTGAATGCGGCATCACTCATTGCATCATATTTATTCAGCAGGTCAATTTCTATTACTGTTGCACCCTGCAACTTCAATTCTTCTATTGCTCGTTTATATAATTCAACTACACCTTCATGACCATTTAAAAATTTTCTTTCAATTCCAATGCGCTTTCCTTTTAATGCATCGGTATTTAATAATTTAGTGTAGTCATTAATTATTTTCCCCGAATTTTCTTTTGTTGATAGATCATTTTCATCAGTGCCTGCCATTGCACCCAGGAGTATTGCAACATCTTTAACCGTTCTTCCCATGGGTCCTGCGGTATCCTGTGTTTCAGAAATAGGAATGATACCCGTCCTGCTTATTAAACCAACGGTGGGTTTTAATCCTACAATACCGCAAAAAGAAGCCGGTGCTATAATTGAGCCGTTGGTTTCTGTTCCTACCGCAACGGCGCAAAAATTTGCGGCCACCGCTGCTCCCGATCCGGAGCTCGATCCACATGGATTTCGGTCAAGAACGCATGGGTTTTTTGTTTGGCCACCTCTGCTGCTCCATCCACTCGACGACCTGGTTGATCTGAAATTTGCCCATTCACTTAGATTGGTCTTCCCTAATATTACAGCGCCAGCATTTCTTAATTGCTCAATAATGAAGGCATCCCTATTTACCATATTACCAACCAATGCAAGTGAACCGGCAGTGGTCATCATTTTATCGCTTGTATTAATATTATCTTTTATTAAGATCGGAATACCATGCAATGGACCCCGGATAATACTGATTTTTCGTTCTCCATCCATTTTATCGGCAATAGCCAGTGCATCGGGATTTAATTCGATCACGGAATTGATATGGGGGCCTGACTGATCTATTTCAGCAATTCTTTTGAGATATAATTCAGTAATGGCCCTGGAAGTAAATTCACCATCCTGCATTTTTTTTTGCAGGCCTTCAATGGTCATCTCATTTAATTCAAACTCTTTTAAAAAAGATGGGGGTAGAGGAGGTAGTTGTGGTTCTTTAACTACAGCGCCCTGCAGGGGAAGGATGCTTATCGACAACCCGGCCAATGAAGCATTCTTCATAAAGTTTCTTCGCTTCATGAGAATTTAAAGTGTTCGAATTAAGACGCTAAGAAGCAAGTCAGGTTGCATTTCTTAACATTCTTTATAAAAATAATTAAATATCTGAAAGCCAAAATCCAGAAAATGTAAATATCTGTCCTATTTGATTTTTCAGATGATCATTTATTGGAGAATATTTTTTTCACTTTCATAACCATATGGCTGAGTGTATGTTCCTCCCGCCACGTACCGGAACAATGATGAATACCATAAGAGATTCCATTATTGATGATAGACTGGTATTGGTTTTTGTTTTTTGGGGTTGGAGGATGGAACAGCTCCCTTTCCGGAACATGTGCATCTGTATATTCTTTTTTATAAAAAATTTTAGTGAGATATGCCGGACCTGTAGTATCTAAAACTTCTAAAAAATGTTTAACCACCGGCGGTTCTTCCTGCAGGTTATTTATCACATCCTGCCAGAACGAATGACCAGGCACTGAAGCGAAAATACAATTCCCAATTCCATTGAATTTATCGCCGTAATTTATACTACGGTTTTTTGGCAGCACAATATTAAAATGGTTGAGGTCAAAAGGCTTTATCATTTCATAATCAAGATCGAGATATAGTCCACCAAGCTTATACATGATGAGATACCTGATCACATCAACACGCATAATATGTTTTGCAAATGAAATAAACCGTGGATAGAAATCGGGGAATTCATTCTTAACATAAGCATCAATTTCATCATCGGTCCATAAAATATATTCCCAATCAGGGTGGAGCTGTCTTACCTTTTCCTGATAAGGTTTAAATTTCCCGGGAATATTTTCCGTTTTCCAGGTTTGATGAATGATCTTTGGAATGGCCAATTTTAATCCTTTTAGCAGGCCCAAAGATAGGATGAAGTTTTTAGCCCTTTATAAGTATAAGGATACCCCCGTTTGTCCTGTAAAAGCACTGGAAAATATATTGCTACGCATGACCCGCTTATGACATTGTTATGACAATTTTATGACAATCTGCTTTGAATTTTGCAGCATAAAAGATGTTGTAAATAGCGACGAAGGTGGAGGAGTATAAGATTCTTACGGTTACGTATAAAACGGTTCAGCTAAACGAGTTAAAGCATTACCTGGCGGACGCGGGCGATGATGCCGTGAAAGCCATGGTAAAACTTGCCGCCCTGAAGGATGCGATGCAATTAAAGGAATTGATGTATTTAAGTACCTGCAACCGCGTTACTTATTTTTTTACTACCAACCAGCAGATCTCACAGGAATTTATTTCACGGTTCTTCTTATTTATCGATCCGATGTTAACGGAGGAAAAGGTGATGGCATTAAGCAGTACCGTGAAAGTGTTTGAGCGGGAAGCTGCTATTCAACATCTTGCAGAATTGGCGTCGTCAATTGATTCGATGGTGGTGGGAGAGCGAGAAATTATCAGGCAGTTGAGAAAGGCCTATGAAGTTTCACAAAATGCTGGTCTTACCGGTGATGATATCAGGCTTGCGATGAAGTTCGTAATTCCTGCCGCTAAAAAGATCCTCACGGAAACAAAAATTGCAGAGAAACCAGTTTCCGTGGTTTCGCTGGCAGTTCAAAAATTAAAAGAACTTGTTACCGATGTTAATTCGAGGATTTTATTGATAGGTGCAGGACAAACAATTCATCTTATCTCTACTTATTTGATAAAATCGGGATTCCATAAATTCAGTGTTTTTAACAGGACATATAACAACGCACTTGCCTTAAGCCAAAAATTAAATGGCAAAGCATTTAAGCTGGATGAGCTTCCCTATTATACTGAAGGTTTTGATATTATTATTTCGTGCACAGGTTCTGCCAGGCCGGTGATCAACCGCGATATATATCATCATTTATTAAATGGTGATAGCGTTGAAAAAATAATTGTTGATCTTGCAATCCCGCATGATATTGATGAGGATATCATTCAGCAATACCCTGTTAATTATATCGAAATTAATGACCTGAGTGCTCTTGCCGCAGAAAACCTTTCGAGCCGTAAAGAGGAGAGGATAAAGGCATTTGAAATGGTAGAGGAGTTTGTGCGTGAATTTGTTTCTATTTATCGTGAGCGACAAGTGGAAAAAGCACACGATGTAATTCCCGCTGAAGTGCGAAAAATACGTGATAAAGCATTAAAAGAGGTTTTCAAAAAGGATATAGATGCACTTGATGATGATGCCAGGGAGGTTCTTGAAAATATAATCGACTATATTGAAAAAAAATATATTGCACTTCCGATCTCTTCCGCAAAAAAAATGATGCGTGAAATGCATTCTGCACATAAGCCCAAATAGTTTAAGACGTAATTTAAATGCGCTGTCTTAACTTTGCGTTTCGGGTATGGAAAAAATTATCATTATTGGTTCAAGGGGAAGTGACCTCGCATTATGGCAGGCGAATTATTTACAGGCTGAACTCGCAAAATTAAATTTAAAGTCCGAGATCAGGATAATTAAAACTCAGGGAGATAAGATCCAACATCTAAGCCTTGAGAAACTTGAAGGAAAAGGATTTTTTACAAAGGAAATTGAAGATGCGTTATTGGATGGATCCATTGATCTTGCTGTGCACTCTCATAAAGATCTCCCCACAGAAAATACACCCGGCCTTATTATCGGTGGTGTTTCTTATCGTGAGGACCCATCAGAACTGATATTGATCAGAAAAGAATGTGTTGACGAGTTAAAAGAATTTCATCTCAAAGAAAATGTAACCGTAGGCACATCTTCATCACGCCGAAATGTGCAATTAAAATTTTTCAGACCGGATATCATTTGTGAAGACATCCGTGGGAATGTGCCAACAAGGATAGATAAACTGCGCAATGGTGATTATAATGCAATCGTTCTTGCGTTTGCCGGCGTAAACAGATTGAATTTAAATACCGGTGATCTGCATGTTGTCAAAATTCCCCCAACAAAAATAATTCCCGCACCGGCGCAGGGGGTATTAGCTTTCCAATGCCGGAAAGATGATGATAAAATAGTTGATATTCTTAAAAAAATAAATAATAAAGAAGTTGCTACTATTATTGCCGTTGAACGAAAGATCATGAACCTGTTTAACGGTGGTTGCCATATGCCGCTGGGTGCCTATTGTAAAAAAGATAAGGATGGATTTGAAGTATGGGCCGCACAGGCTGATATGAAAGACGGATCACTAAGAAGGATATATAAAAAACACAATAACAGTGATAGCCTTGCCGAAAAGATATTTTATCAGTTAAATACCAGTCGCGATAAAAATGTATTTATTTCAACTCCACCTTCCGATAGCGAAGGATATATCAAAATCCTGAAAAATTCGGGGTTTAAAACGGAAGCCTGTTCTTTTGTAAAGATAGAAAGAATACATATTGAACATTTACCGGCGTCAAACTGGTTATTTTTTACGAGCAAGAATGGCGCAATTCATTTTTTTAGCCAGATATCAAAATTAGCTCCGGGAATTAATATTGCGGCTATTGGAAATGAGACGGCAAATACCATTTTGTCATTTGGACACAAGGTTGATTTTATTGGAGAAGGGGGTAATCTCTCAATTGCTAAAAGCTTCCATTTTCTAGCTGCAGGTCAAAAAATACTTTTTCCCGGTGCTTTAAACCGTTCAGCAGAAATTATTAATCTGTTGGAGCGCAAGTGCAAGGTGATTACATTGGATGTTTATAAAAATGCACCATTTCACGCAAAGAAAATCAATGCGGATATTTTGGTATTTACCAGCCCTTTGAATGTTGAAGGATTTTTGTTGGGAAATAAAATTGATGACTGGCAAACAATAATTGCCATTGGAAGTACAACTGCAGCTCATCTCAATAAAGCCGGATTTAAAAAAGTATTAATTCCTCCGCATAGGTCGCTACTAAGCGTTGCTGAATATATCTGCGGCATTCAGAATGAAGACGCAATTGTAGAGGGAGCAAATTAAATAAAGCATCAACCGGTCACTGAATCACAATCTTTCCTGCCCTGTTTTTATAGTTTGATGAAAGTGTATATAGATAAATCCCGGTTGTCCAGTTCTCAATATTTAAAATGATTGAATTTTTATTTTCCACATTATCTGAAAAGATCAATTTGCCGCTCATATCAAAAATATTGATCTCATTAAAATTTCCATTCAAACTGAATACCATGAGATCGGCAGCAGGCTGTGGGTAAACAACAGGTGCGAGATCATTTGAATGGATATTTTCTACGCTTGTATAATCGCATCCCCCGATCTCATCAAATAATATCTGCAAGCTATCAATTGGATCGATACCATCACCGGTAACATCATGAATTACGAGGTTAAGCCATAAGTCATTTCCTTCATCCTCAGGTTTTGCCACTTTAAGAAATGACGATAATGCTGAAATTGAATCTTCCAGACACCTGGTGTCGGCACCCGGTACTTTTGCACCCTGCAATGCAGCCATTAATTTGCAGGCGAGATTGCCTACAGTGGAATTAAAGTTTGTTTCCATGCCATCAAGTATCTCCGGTCCTAATAGAATATTTCCCTGTATGGAATAGGTTGTGCCCAACAGATGACCTTTCCAGTCTGTGCACGCATCTCCTGTATAAGCAGCGCTTCTTCCTCCACCAACAAGATCAACAACACCATATTGACGTATAGTGGGATTGGCAGCAAAATCGTTAGCCACCATCGAATCAATTATATCATCAGGCGCCACACCAATATCCATCAGATCTTCAGCATAGTTCTGATTAACAGGACTGTAAAGTGCCTGTGTATGGATCGCGCCAACTCCCGGATGTATATCGCTGATGATATTCGAACTTTCGATGCATGATGCGCCTGCGCTGCCCACTTCCCCAGTAACCGGGTCAACAGCAACAATTGAAAATGTATGTTGTGCGAACATTTGTGTACTAATGAGTGTTAAAGCTGCGTATAGGATTTTTTTCATATTAGAAGAATTAGCGTAAAGATAGTCAAAAGCGAAAGTACGACCCCAAAATTCAAGTGGGCACTAATTTGTAAATTTGCAATATAATGGCGTTTGGTATAAATAAGAGAAGAATAAAAAAAGCCATAAGGAGGTTAAAGAGTTTACCGGGAGGACTCAATTTTCTCAGATATACTTCCAATAAAACAAGAGCATGGTATCTGCGTAAAATTAAAAGTACGAAGGTGGCCCATCCCTCTTCCATAATGTTTGAGGTTACCAATCACTGCAATTTAAAATGTATTACCTGTCCCAGAGAATATCAGTATGGGGAAGAAATGGCAAAGGGGTTTATGGATATCGACCGCCTGAAAAAAGTTGTTGATGAAGTGTATCCTTATGTTGACTCGATCGGGCTAACCGGTTTGGGCGAAACATTAATGTATAAGCAGTTGCCTGAGGCGCTCCAATATATCCGCACAAAAAATAAAGGCATCATTACCACCATTTCAATTAATGCGCATTTACCAAATTGCATCGACATAGTTAAATC
>JBIOHA010000142.1:0-7269 GCA_044448625.1 Chitinophagales bacterium
AAATTATTAAATAATTTGCAATTTTAAACAAGTTACAGCGGATTGGCGGGGACGCCAACCGCGAGGAAAAAACTCCAACCGCGACATGAGAAACAAACTTTGCGATCCTTTGTGTCTTAGTGTCTTCGTGGCTATTACACATCATGCCTTCATACAGCAATCGCAGGGTTTTGCCGGATTAATTAATTTTAATTGAGGTAAGCACCCTGCTCGGACAAAATATAAATAATATCGAATAATGAACAAGGAATATCGAATATTAAAGTTTTGATATTGCTCTGAATGAAATTAAATTTCTCTGCGACTCTGCGGCCCCTGCGTGAAAAAAAATTCCGCAATATTATTTTTTGAAAATAACTGGGGGCTCACCAAAAATTTACAAAAATTATCCATATTTAATCCCCCTCCCTAAATCTAGTGATTTTCATTTTTTGCATAGTTTTTTTGCAATCGAATCGTTATTTTTATTTGTCAATGCAAAGCTGATATCTGCATTTACCCTTCCTGATCAGGATGAAAAGTTATCAGTATTAAATGATTTTATTTTTTAACCCATAAATCTACATTATGAAAAACCAAATCTTTCTTTTCGTGTTTTTTATTGGGTTTCAGCAAGTGCTGTTTACCCAATGTCCGGACGACTGCGACTACGACGGCTATTCATTAACAATTGCCCCTACTGATTGCGATGATTCGGACCCCGCAATTCACCCAAATGCCCATGAGGTTTGTAACGGCACAGACGACGACTGTGATGCTCTAACCGATACCGATGACGGGAGTTTTGAAGATTATACTTCAAGGGAAATTAACTGGCAGCATACTTATGGCACTTCAAATGAAGAGGCATTGTGGAATGCTGATGCAATTTCGGATGGCTATATTTTTTCGGGTAGTTGGGAGTATGGTGCAGATGTGCGATTTATTCAAACGGATGATGTTGGTGTGCATGTAGATGAAATATCTGGTTTAAACACACCAGGTGTCAGTTATTCTATAAAAGCTTCACTATTTGATTTCGATATTAATAAGCTTGTTGTGTTTGGAACAATTGGTCACAGCGCAGCTGTTGATGATTATACATGGTTTGCTACAATTACGCCGAATACCGTTACCGATCCGGACATGATCATTGATTATCAATATACAACGACTTTGGGAAACGATGAAGCATTGGGTTTAAATATTAATTCAATTAAAGAATGTTCTGACGGCGGATATTTTATCGTTGGCAGTACCACAATTGTAACTTTTCCCAATTACCATTGGGATGGGCTCCATGCTAATGACGATATGTATATCGCTAAATTAAATTTTGATGGTAGCGTTGCATGGGCAAGTTGTTATGGCGGTACAGGCAGCGACTGGGGCAACGATTTAGTGGTTGTTTCAGATGAGGGCGGAGATGATATCATTTGTGTGGGAAGGGCCTCTGCTGGTACTGCGGATGGCGATTTTACCGGTGCAACCGGTATATGCGGATTAAATTGGATCATTAGAATAGATGGCTCGACAGGCGCAATTGAATGGCAAACAATAATTGGTACCGGCTTCAATGAAAGTTTAAGTAGTATTGTTTTATCAGCAGATGGAAATTCTGTATTAGTAACAGGAGCATCGCAGGAAACCGGAACCTGCGGTCCTGAAGACGGACATGGCGGATATGATTTTTATGTTGCCAAATTAGCTGTTGTTGATGGCATCGTTGACTGGGAGCATTTATTTGGAGATGCAAGTGGTAATAAGGCTACTGATATTGATATAACATCAGAAGGCAATTATGTGGTTTGCGGATTTAATGAGGATGGATGGCCTGAATCACATAGAATACTTGTTGTCGAAATTGATGAAACAGGTACTCTGATTTCAGGTACTACCAGGTATCTAGGCGGAAGTGATGATGACGCTTTTGGGAGTAATGCACCGCAGGTTATTCCTTCCACTTTAGGCTATTTGATCACCACTTCTTCTGAATCAAACGACGGAGATGTACATGGCAACCACGGAATGAGCGATTTTTGGGTGGTGAAATTAGGTCAGCTCATAACACCGGGTGCTTATTATCCCGATGTTGATGGTGATGGTTTCGGCGACGAAACTGCTGACCGCAATTGTCTTGATCCCGGAGGTGCAATTTCATATATCACAGATCATAGTGATTGCAACGACGCAAATGCATTAATTTATCCTGGTGCAACTGAATTATGCGATGGTCAAGACAATAACTGCAATGAATCTATTGATGAATTTGCGGTAACAGCAGCCATTACTCCTTCCGGCCCAACTTCTTTTTGCCAGGGTGGCTCGGTTACCTTAACAGCAACACCGGCAGGTTCGTATATCTGGTATAAAGGTGGAGTTGCAATACCCGGTGCAATAAACTACAATTATAATGCAACATCAGCTGGTAATTATACAGTTGAGGTTACTATAGATGGTGGCTGTTCTGCAACTTCTGCAAGTACTACTGTAGCTGTATATCTAAAACCAAAAGCAAAAATTACTAATCTTGATGATGCCTATTTATGCACAGCTCCAAATGCCGGTATAGCAAGATTAAAAGCAAATACGGGAGTTGGATTGCAATATCAATGGATCAGGGATAATATCATACTAACCCCATTTCCGGGATGGACAACAGTTCCTTCATATGTTGCAAATGTTGCAGGTAATTATAAAGTGAAAGTGAAAAATGCAAATGGTTGTATTAAGCAATCTGCGGAAGTTACTATTTATGCCTGCCGCGATGAGGATAAAAAAAGTGGAAATGATTTTGAAGTTTACCCTAACCCGGCAATAAATGCATTTACGATTTCGGCTCAATTTGAAAATAGTATTGACGATTGTTCAATTGAAATATACAATCATTTAGGTCAGTTGATCTATAGCAGGAACATCCAATCGGATAAAGGAATAATTAACGAAACCATCGATATGAACAAAGCGGCAGAAGGTATTTATATGATAAAATTAAAAACAATAAATAATGAATCTTATAAGCAACTGGTGATCATTAAATAATTGTATGAAATTCGCATAATTCCCGTATCAAAAACACACACATATCAGTTTAGTAATCGGCGAATTGATTCGATTATATTTCCGAAAGACCTGGGTAAAATTCTTGCTCAGGTCTTTTATTATGGTAATAAACACCAACCACGACAAAAAACCTTTGCTAAACTTTGCGCCTTGGTGTCCCTGCCTGTCGGCAGGTCGTGGCTATTACAAGTCATGATAGAGTCAAGAAAGTAGTTGGTTAAAAAACACCAACTACGAGGAAGCAATCAAAAACTAAGTTGAGTCGGCGTAATTTTACTGTATATGAAAACTGTATTCTACCTGGTGTTATTACAAATTGTTTGTTTTGCTTGTAGTGGTCAAATTGACTACACAACGTCTTACGATCTTAAATACAAATTTGGTGATGGCAGTTCGGTAATTTATAAGTTTACGAATATTCCTGTTGATTTTGATTCAATTATGACTGGCAAAAAAGAGGTGGATGAAGATTGGAATTGGGCAATAAAATCAGGGTATGAAAGATATGTTGAAAATAATTATTTGTTAATAAATCCCGAGGATTCACTTTTTAAGATCTTTTCTACCATTGCCACCGATTCGCTAAAATTTAGCGAGGCGCTTAATGTATATGAATTTTATATTGATGAAAAAGGAAATAATTATTCCATGTACCTCGGCGGTGAAATTGATAAACTTTGTGGATTCATTTTTCAGCTGCCGGAAGATCTGGTAAAGGTGGGTGATTCCTGGAAAACAAAGGTGGATGATATGTCTTTAAATGGATATATTTTAATGGATTCGTTTTTACTAAAAGATAAAATTATTTTGACAAAAGTGGAATCATTGAAAAATGAATTAGTAGCCACGATCCATGTTGATTATCATTTGTATTTTAAGGGAAATGCAAATGGAAATTTAATGGAAACAGAAATAAATTATAAAGGCGATGGTTTGTTTTCAATTACAAGAGGATTGTGGTTAAACAATATTGGCTTTTATAGCGGAAAGAAGTCGGATATACCCGCAATTACATTGAAATACGAATTAGAGCTTTTGGAAAACATACCGGATAATTTATATTTTCCGAAGAAGAATAAATGAGAAATATATTTTGAGTGAGTGGGCACTCCATTTTCGTTCAGTGGTTGGTGAAAAAAACACCAATCACGGCATAAAACCTTTGCGAAACTTTGTGTCTATTACGCCTCACCGTGGAGGCAAAAAATGCAATTAGAAATGATTCTGGCAATGCAGGAAGACCATTTAAAATGAAACTTGAAAATAACTGGCGACAAAAAACACTTGAAAACCTTGAGAAGGATTATTGGGGTGAGCCAGATTATGAGAGCGATTTAGTAAAACGCTGCTATGAACTTAGAAAAATTCCACTGGACAACTTTACAACGGAAAACCTAAGAATAATGATTGGGCAACAAATTGGTTTAGACTATTTGATTCCTTTGGCATTAGATGTATTGTCAGTTGACTTGTTTGCCGAAGGTGATTTATTTGAGGGCGACCTTTTAAAAAATGTCCTTGCAGTCAATACAAAATTTTGGGACAACAATAAAAGATACTGGACCATTCTTGACAAATTAATCAAAGGCAGACTCAATGAAATTAATGCCCGTAAATTTGATACGGCAAACTTTTACAGAAGTATTCATCGATATGAGTGAATTTATAATTATAAATTTAGAATTCACAACAGATTACGGACAGTTTTATCTATGTGATAAAAATTCCGCTCAGGCTACTGACTCTGCTGATTTTTGGACAGCTCAGGCTTCTGCAGATAAACTTGCTGTTGAAGAAGGTATTTTAGGTGTTGGGATAGGAAAACAGTACGGAACCGTAAAATGTGAACTGGAGATATTACAATCGAAAAACCATGATGTTAATTTTGCAAGCTTTGATCATATTGTAGAAGCTAGTATAAAAATTGAATCAGGAATTTTACAAGTTATGGATTGTCCTGATTCATTAATTAAGTTTGAGACAAAAATTGATGTTGGAGAATATCGGGTTCGAGTTTATTCCTCAAATTTAGTTTCATGTTATGACGAAAACCCAAATGATATCTATAGAATTGAAATATGGCAAGAAGCTTTTTCTGATCGAATCGTAATGAAAAGGAAGCTCGAATAGAAAAACACCTACCACAACATATAATAATCTTTGCGAAACTTTGCGGACTTTGAGTCTTTGTGGCTATTACATATCGTGCTTTACATATTGCAATCGCAGCGTTTTGCCGGATTAATTAATTTTAATTGAGGCAAGCACCCTGCTCGGAATAAAATGATGGCTCCGAATTTCGGCCAGTGAGGACACCGGCCGATAAGATCAAAATTTGCGAACCTTTGAGCTCTTTGTGCATGTGTGGCTATTGCAGCTCAGGCTGGAAGCAAGAAAGTAGCTGCTGAACCGCCTTCCGAATGAGCGGAAAAATCGTCAATTTCCGTGTGTCAGAAGGTAGCTTCTGACACCGCGGTAACCTGCAGAAAAAAACACCAACCACGGCAAAAAACAACCGAAAGCCCCGTCCAGCCTCATTGTCAAAACCAAAAGAAGCGCTGTACAAATCAAAAGAGGCGCTGTATAAATCGTAAGAAGCGCTGTACAAATCAAAAGAGACGCTGTACAAATCAAAAGAAGCGTTGTACAAATCCCCGAAGGCGCTGTCAAAACTCTAGAAGGCGTTGGAGAAATGCCAGAAGGCGTTGGAGAAATCCCAGATAGCGTTGGGAAAATGGTAGAAGGCAGTGTACAAATCCAAACAGGCGCTGTAAAGATCCCAACAAGCGCTGTACAAATCGTTGGAGGCGTTGTATAAATCGTTGAAGGCGTTGTATAAATCGTTGGAAGCGTTATTTAGATAGGTCCATTATGTAACTACATTGCTTATACTTCATGTTTTGCGTGGCATGAACAATAAATCAATTAAATTATTTTTGTGCCTAATAGCCTTGTGGCAATAAAACAAAAATCAATTTTATGAAAATAAAAATTGCAGCAGAAAACCCATTGGAATTCATTGCATTTAAAATGAACCTGGTTCCGACGCCTCTTATTGAAACGCAAATTTATTTTACCGTTGCCAGAATAATTATGGCAGCTGCGGAATTAGGAATTTATGAAGCCATTGGAAAAGAAAAAAGATCGGCAGAAGAAATAGCAAAAATTTCAAATACACATGCGCATAGCACCATCCAACTTCTTAATGCTCTGGTTGGAATTGGATATATCCGTTATCATGAAAATAAATACAGCATCAGCCCGAAATATCAGAAATGGCTGTTGCAGGAAAGTGAAGCAAACCTGATAGGCAAATTGCGCTTCCAGATAATGGAATGGAATTATTTAAATCATTTGGAAGAATTCGTGCGCACAGGAAAAACACTTGAACTGCATTCTACCATCAATTCAAAAGAATGGGAATTTTATCAGCAGGGAATGCGTGATCTTTCCATAAATGCATCGAAAGAAATGGCAAAGAAAATCCCGGTTCCAAACGGGGCAGAAAAAATGCTCGATATCGGTGGATCACATGGATTATATTCCATTGAACTTTGTAAAAAATATCCTGCACTTTCTTCCACTATTCTCGAATTGGAAGGCGCTGTTGAACATGCTAGTAAAATTGCGCAACGCTACGACCAGTCGGGCAGGGTAAAACATAAAGCAGGAAATGCACTCACCGACGACCTCGGAGAAAATCAATATGATATTGTAATGATCAATAATGTTGTTCACCATTTTACCAATGAACAAAATATTGCACTGGCGAAAAAAATTGCACGCTCTTTAAAACCCAATGGCATTTATATTATCGGTGAATTTTTGCGCAATGAAAAACCCGGACAGGGAGGCGTTATGGGCGCAGCAACAAGTCTCTATTTTTCATTGACCAGTTCATCAGGCAACTGGTCGGAATCCGAAATGAAAAGCTGGCAAAATGCTGCAGGATTAAAACCTTTAAAAGTATTAAGTGCAATGACAATTCCCGGATGGAAAATGATCATCGCGGAAAAAAAATGAAATACATGAACCTGCTGGCATGAAAAAAAATACAGGAACCTGCCTTTGCTGAAAGGCAGGCGCTGATGACGCAGATTAAAATAATTAAAATGGATTAATAAATTAAAATAAGTAATTGATTAATTTCTTTGCGTCTCTGCCCTTTGCTTCTTTGCGTGAAACAAATACAGGAACCTGCCTTTGCCGGCAGGCAGGCGCTAATAA
>JBIOHA010000143.1:0-7238 GCA_044448625.1 Chitinophagales bacterium
CCTCTTAATTGAAACCTAATAAACCTGATAATTTAAGGGTATTGATAAAATCCAATTGATATTAATAACATCAATAAAATAAGGTTGGAATAAGATTTGGCAAAGGATAATAAATAATTCTCAATGATAAAACCGAAGATTGGGATCTCGGAGAAAGACCTTAAAAATGTTGCGAAACTGCTTTCTGTTGTGCTTTCCGACGAGATGGTGTTATATACAAAGACAAGAAAATTTCATTGGAATGTTTCCGGCGAAAGCTTTATGGAACTGCATAAGCTATTTGAAGACCAATACAACGAACTTGCAATAATTGTTGATGAAGTTGCGGAAAGGATAAATAAACTGGGCGAAAGAACGATAGGAACAATGAAGGAATTTATAAACCTTGCCACCCTAAAAGAAGCGCCTGGGAAATACCCCTCCAGGGAATCGATGCTAAAAGAATTACTTGGCGATCATGAATCTGTTATCGTTCAATTAAGAAAAAAGATCGAGTCCTGTGATGAAAAATATAAGGATGCAGGAACTACTGATTTTCTGACAGGGATAATGGAACAACATGAAACCATTGCATGGAAATTAAGGCGATATTTAAATTAACAACCAAATTCATAAAATCAATTCTTAATAATTTAAATCTAAACAAATGAAAAAATTAATTCCGGTAATTTTCTTTGCTATTTGTGCTGTAAATTCCAACACATTAATGGCCACTTCACCTGTTGAGCCAGCGAGTACACCGAAGCCAACAACTGAAGTCAAACTGAGCGAATCTGATGTTGCAAGATTAGCTGCCCGTTATGAAGAGATCAACAAAATGGATAAAAGCAATCTTTCAGGTACCGAAAAGCGAGAATTGAGAAACGAATCATCTCAAATCAAAAAAGAATTAAAAGCGCAAGATGGAACCGTAATTTATATTTCCAGCGCTGCTGCTATTATCCTGATCGTGATTTTGCTTATCCTTTTACTGTGACAGTAACGGCAATTTATTTATTGCTATCCAATTATAAAGCAATGCCTGAAAGGTGCATGAAGGGTGCTAATTTGATAAACAGCAAATTCAATGAGTTTAAGAACAAGAGATCATGTAGTTACAAAAAACCTGGACTCCTTTTTTCTGGGTATATATGATGCTTTTAAATTCATTAGCAGGTTTTTCAGAGAAGCATTTAAGAAGCCTTTCGAAATCGCTGAATTAAAAAAACAATGTTATGAGATCGGAGTGCGGTCACTTCCTCTCATAACATTAACAGGATTTGTAACGGGAGTTGTTTTCACAAAACAATCGCGACCATCGTTACAGGATCTCGGTGCGGTGTCATGGTTGCCTTCATTGATCGCCATCGCTTTAATTCGTGCACTGGCACCGCTGGTTACTTCACTTATTTGTGCCGGGAAGATCGGCTCTAACATCGGCGCTCAACTTGGATCAATGCGTGTAACTGAACAAATTGATGCAATAGATGTGTCGGGAGTAAATGCATTTAAATATTTAGTGGTAACACGTGTAAGTGCTACTACATTTATGGTTCCGATATTAATGATGTATTTTGCTTTCATTGGCTTAATAGGATCCTATTTTAATGTGCATACCAATGAATCAACAAGTTTTGTTTCTTATTTCCAGGAAGCATTTTCACCAATTTCATTTATAGATGTGTTTACCGGCTTATTTAAATCTATAATGTTTGGTTTTACGATCGGTATGGTTGGTTGTTATAAGGGATTTAATGCGACCCGTGGAACAGAAGGTGTAGGTAAAGCCGCAAATATGGCTGTTGTAGTTTCGATGTTCCTGATATTTGTTGAAGAAATTGTAATTGTTCAATTCAGTACCTGGCTGCAAACGATCCATTAAATGAATACCCAGTCCAAACATATTATTACCGACGAAAAAGTGATCACGATACAAGACCTGTATAAATCATTTGGAGAAATGCAGGTGCTTAATGGTGTTACCATTGATCTGTTTAAAGGAGAAAATGTTGCGGTGCTTGGAAAGTCGGGGTCGGGAAAATCGGTATTGATAAAAATAATAGCGGGGTTGTTGAAACCAGATTCAGGAAAGGTTACAGTACTTGGAAAGGAAGTGAGTAAAATTTCAGAAAAAGAATTGAGAGAATTAAGATTAAAGATCGGATTTTCGTTTCAGAACAGTGCATTATACGATAGCATGACAGT
This sequence comes from Chitinophagales bacterium, assembly GCA_044448625.1. Taxonomy (GTDB): domain Bacteria; phylum Bacteroidota; class Bacteroidia; order Chitinophagales; family BACL12; genus UBA7236. The sequence goes on from JBIOHA010000143.1 coordinate 2,185, forward strand.
AAGAGAAAACCTGGAATTTCCTTTGATCAGAAATTCGGATCATCTTTCCCAAAAAGAAATAAATGACGACGTTGAAGAGGTGCTAGATGCCGTAGGTTTAAAACAAACTGTTAAACAAATGCCGTCTGAACTTTCCGGGGGACAAAGAAAAAGGATTGGAATAGCACGCACATTGATCTTAAAACCAGAGATCATGCTATACGATGAACCCACTTCAGGATTAGACCCGGTAACATGTCTTGAAATAAACAATTTGATTATTGAGGTGCAGGAACGCTATAATACGAGTGCAATTATCATCACTCATGATCTTACCTGTGCTAAAATAACCAGTAACAGAATAGCGATACTGATGGATGGAAAATTTTTAAAACAGGGGAACTTTGATGATGTATTTGAAACTGATGATGAATTAATTAAAAGTTTTTTTGACTACAATTTTATTACTTAAATATGGATGCGCAAAGGAAACATAATGTAAGATTAGGTATTTTCATTTTTATAGGATTGGTGTTTTTCGTTGTTGGAATAATGGCGATCGGGAATATTAATAAGGCATTCACCAAAACCATAGTCGTTTCAACAGAATTTAAAGATGTGAGTGGTTTACAGCCCGGCGACAATGTTTGGTTTTCAGGAGTAAAAGTGGGTACGGTAAAAGATTTGAGATTTTTAGAAAATGCCGATGTTGAGGTAGATATGAAAATTGAAAAAAAATCGCAGGAGTATATACACAAAAATGCAAAAGCAAAAATAAGTACTGATGGATTGATAGGAAATAACATCATTGTTATTTATGGTGGCAGCGCTGAAGTTGCGCATATCGAATCGGGAGATAAATTAGCTGTTGAAAATCTATACACTACTGAGGACATGATGAACACCCTCCAGGAAAACAATAAAAACCTATTGGAAATAACAAATGATTTTAAACTCATCACTAAAAAAATTGTGGATGGCGAAGGCACGTTAGGTAAATTGCTTACCGATGATACAATGTACGACCAGATCAACTTAACAATAAATACTTTGCGTGCAGCTTCAGAAAATGCCGTGAAGCTTACAGCATCTGTTAATCAGTTTACTATGAAATTAAACACGGAAGGAAATCTTGCAAACGATATCGTGACCGACACCACGGTGTTTAACAGCATCCAGGCTTCCGTTGCACAATTAAATGAGATCACAAAAACCGCCCTCGATGTAGCAAACAATCTCAAAACAACTACCAACGATCTCAATACAAATAAGAATTCACCCGCCGGAGTTTTATTGCACGATGAAGCTGCAGCCGAAAGCTTAAGATCCTCTATTGAAAACCTGGAAAGCAGCACCAAAAAATTGAATGAAAGCATGGAAGCACTGCAACATAATTTTTTGCTTAGGGGGTTTTTTAAAAAGAAGGCAAAGGAAGAGGAAAAAGAAAGCAATTGATCAACGGTCGTTTAGCGCCGGTTCAATTTCTGCCATCACATCAGCAACCATTTTAATGACCGACTTTGGTCCGCTACCGGTATAATAAATGGTTGGAACATACAAAGGTTCTCCATTTACAGTTTTTACCACACATGCTTTTTGTAAATTATAATTCAAATACCCAAATCCTTCAGATCGCGATAAGATCAGGCTGTCGAGTTCCTGCTGTTCCACAACTTTATATTCAAACGGGTATTCAGTAAAAGAAAGGTCGATAAAGTTTTTATTTTCAATATCTGCCCTGCTTACAAGCAAAGTAATTTCTGTAATTTGTGTTGAATTACGTGCAAGTGTATCCCTCATTTGCTTTTCGGTTTTATCAATTGAACGCATATGTAAAAACCAAATCACATAACTCAAACCAAATGCGATGTCCGATTGCTGAGGAATAAGATGCGACATTGGGATAAAAATATTATCGGGGTCTCGGAAATTTTCCAGAAATGCGAGCTTCATTCCTGAATAATTTTCTGTAGTACTGATATTTTTCATATCATAGGTATTGCCATCGGGTAGGCAGCCAATATTAAAATAGTGTAGGTGTTTTTTATAGTTACCACCTCCCTCCTCTTCATAACGGATAAAATAAATAACGGCATATTTCTCCATATCCGCCTTCGCGATCTTCTGTAATTCTTTATAGTTAAGCATTAAAAATTCATCGTGATATGGCCATAAAGAGTCAACCACGGTTTTTAAATTATTATTTATAAGATCAACCGTATTTTTATAATCGGTAAAAGAAACACCGGGTTTCGTGTTTTTAATGTCGTAAAATTCTTCTTCATCCTGGATCATTAAAATGAGTTTCCTGTTTTTCAATTCGGAAAGAAATTGGTTGTCGATGGCAGCAGCATTGCTTATCTGACCAAAAAGCGGAAAACCGGAAGCCATAAAGAGAATTAAAACGCATACAATATGCATCGGCCTCATCGTATTTTTTTACCAAATATAAACCGAAAACATGTTGTGCTATAAAATCAGAATGTGTTTTATGCTAACCATATTCTTTCAATCGTCCAGTAACCGGCAACAACGGCAATAATTACCGATGCTGGAATTACAAGTTTAGGGCGATACCATGATGTGGCGGAAAAATTGCGACTCACAATAAAATACATGAAAAGGATGATGGACAACTGGCCAAATTCCACCCCAAGATTAAAACTGATGAGCGCCGTTGCAAATGCATAATCAGGCATACCAAGATCATTTAAAGCTCCGGCAAATCCCATCCCATGCACCAGGCCAAATAAAAATACCATTACCATTCGCCAGGGTTTTACTTTATCGGAATACATATTTTCTATTGCAAGAAATACAATCGACAATGCAATTAAGGGTTCAATAATATTTCCAGGAGGGTTTATGATACCATACATGCTCAATCCTAATGTAATGGTATGCGCTAGTGTGAACATACTCGCCTGCAAAATAATTTTCTTCAAATTAGTATTGAGAAAGAATACACAGAGAATAAATAAAATATGGTCAAGGCCTAGTGGTAAAATATGTTTGTATCCTTCCAACAAGTATTGCCAGAACACCTGGCCATCACTTTTTTTATTTAGAGTATAATTAATGGTATGTCCGTAAGCAGAAACTACTGAGATCAAAGAAAGACAAGTTGAAATGAATATTTTTTTCATTGAAGAAAATTTAAAAACCCCTCGTGACAGCCCGTCGGAGGGGTTTTAAGTCAAGATGGACTATTTTGATTGGATCAAAGCAATATCAATTGCCGGATTTATAGCCAACGCCTCATTTCTCAATGATTGACCAGCTACCTCATCACCAGCCTTGCAATATATTAATCCGGCTTTGTAGAGCGTCGATGGATTTTTTGAATGCGTAGCCAGCATTTTATCTGCATGCACCTTCGCATTGGAATAATCGCCTTTTAAATAATATATCCATGCAATTAATTCGTTTGCGTCAATATTTTCAGGTCGCATATCGAGATCTTCTTTAGCATATTTTAATGCCTGGTCTATTTTGCCAATGTTCAAATGTACAATGGCCAGCTCACGTGCACCATTGTGCTTTACTAACGCTTTTTCTTTGTTTTGTTCTTTTTCACTTTTTTCCAATAAACTCAAAACATCTTTGCGTATTTCTTTTGCTTTTTTACTATCTCCCTTTAATTCATAAATATCTGCAAGCTGATTTACAAAAGCGACATCGCTAATCATATTAATTGCATTTTCTGTATGTTGAATTGCAGCAGTATAATTCTTTTTTGCTTTTTCAAGTCTTCCCAAACCGGCTTCTGCATAAGGATAATTTTTTCGCAGGCCAAGTGCTGTGGTATAACATATTTCTGCACTTTTAATATCACCGGTCATCAATAACAGGTCACCTAAAATAATTCTCGCCCATTCAGTTGATTCTGCTCCTGGCACACCAGCTTCCACTGCCATTTTCATTGCGTCAATTGCACCTGCATTATCTCCATAGATCTGACGCAAATAAGAAACCCTGGAATACGAACGGATATCAGGACGCAACTGCATCATATTATCGCACATTTTTACGGCTTCAGTATAATTACCAAGTTCTACATTTGCATCTACCAGGGCTCCAAATAATTGTGCATTATGCTGACTGATAGCAAATGCTTTATTTGCTGCATTCAACGCATCTTTAAATTGATGCATCGACATCAAAACACCCGATTTAAAAGTATAGGCCTGGAATAAAATGTCGTTATCAGTTGGATCTTGTTCCAATACCTTATCGAGCATTTGCATTGCTGCTGAATTATAATATCCAAGATTACCGGTGAGTCTTCCTTCTGTAATAAATACCTGTGCGAGGTTTATATATTGCTGAAGGTTAGTAGGATTGGTTTCTAAAGTGAGAATAGCTTTATCATATGCCGTAAGCAATTCTTCCCTTTCAGCGTCTGCGCCTGTTATCACTGTTCGGTCGAGCATTACAGGGATCCCACTTTTCGAGGAAGCTGAACTGTTTTCTCCTTTGCTGTTGGTGCAGGATGGAGCTATTGCGAGGCAACCTGCCAAAACCGCGATGAATAGATATTTTTTCATTTTGCTTGTTGTTTGAGCTATATACGAACCTGCATTCGAATTGGATTTTTGAAGGGAGGGTATTTTTTCATTGATGCTGGCTGTCTTGCATTAGTTCAAATGCAACCGCCTAAATCTGAAGGTTTGAAACCATGAAAAATATGGATCTTCCAATAAAAAAAAGAGGGACAACCTGTCCCCCTCTTTTATTTCAAACATACAAGCTATTTATTTGGTAACAATAAACTTATCGATAATTTGTTTATCACCACTTTTAATTTGGACAAAGTACATTCCGCTTTCGAAATTGTCGAGTCCGATCTCGAAAGAATTTAGTCCAGGCTCAGCGGTTTTTATTTCACTGATATACACCTTTCCTGAAACGTCAAGAACATTTATTGTAATTAATTCCTGAACACCGGTGAAGTAATCAAATCCAACGGATTCTTTGGCTGGGTTTGGAAATACATCGAGTGTTGTTTCAATTGTTTCACCAAGGCGACAAGCAGTGGTGAATGGGAACCATGCAGAAATTAATTTTCCTACAGA